>CAZDFZ010000072.1:0-8059 GCA_964504855.1 uncultured Aliarcobacter sp. | reverse complement strand
ACTTCTAAAAAATTATTATAATCCATAGGTTTTAAGATAAATCTATAAATACCTAAATTTACTAGTTCTATAAGGTATTCAGATTCATTATGAGCAGATAAAACTATAATTTTTTGAGTTGGATTTTTTTTGTAAATATTTTTAATTAATTCAATTCCATTCATATTTGGCATTTGAATATCTGTAATTATAATATCAGGATAACTATTATTTTCTTCATAAAAAATTTTATATTGTTCTAAAGCCTCTTTTCCATCAAAGGCTATTTTAATTTTACTAAATATCTCTTGTAATAAAAGTTCCATCTCTTTTGAAATTTCTTTATCATCTTCAACAAATAATATAGATACATCTTTGGCATATTTTTCCAAAGAAATATAATCTACCATGAGTTACCTTTTTAACAAGAATTTCATGTACTATACTCCATTTTTTTTATAAAATAGATTAGTTTAAAAAATAATTTTTTGCTGAACCATTTTTACTTTTTCTTTTGTTTTCTTTTTCTTTTCAGGTAATTGTTCAATAATTTCATTCTTATTTTCTTCATCAATGCCTATATTTTCTTTTTCCAGAATTTCACCTAAATGAAATTCAAATATTCCTTTTTCTTCAGAATAATCAACTTTTAGACATTCAATCATCAATTTAGGTTTTGTTTTACCCAAACCATTTGTTAATAATAATTTTTTAAATTGCTTTATTTCATAAGAGAATTTATCATTTTTAAGAATTGGATTAAATAATTCATTTTTCCAAAAATTACTATTTTCTTTTTCTAAAACAACTATTTTTTTCAATAAAATATTTTCAAATAAATCTTTATTTATTGAAAATTTGTACATTTTAACTCTCCATCATTTCTTCTATTAACTCAAATATTATAATTCATTATTTCTTTATCAGTTATAATTTATTACAAAAGTTACGTATAAAATAACTTATTATTAACTATGTTCATTCTAATTTTGATACAATCACAAAATTTATTTTCTAGGACAAAAATGATTAATACTTTCAAATATCTATTTCTTGTGTTTATATCTACAATATTATTTACTGCTTGTTCTATAAAAGAACCTGAAACTATTCCAACTAATATAAAACCTGATGACATAGAACTATTAGCAACAACTGCAAATGATAATTCAATTGATTCACAAAAAGCATCAAAAGATTTCTTTGAAAAGTATTTCAGACCTTGGAATGCTACAAAAGTATCTTCTTCAAAAATTGAAGCTATGTGGGGACATTCATATAAATCAAAACAAATTTATCTAGAAAATCATCAATTAGCAACTCCCCAATGGTTTGATAAACAAATAGAGAATTCAAATTTTGATAATTATAATACAATTGCAAAAAAAGCTATAACTTTAAAAAATACTAATGTGAGAATTTTACCTACAAACTCTCCAATGTTTTATGATCCATCTATTCCAGGAGAAGGATTTCCATTTGACTACAATCAAAACTCAGCTATAAAAATAAATACTCCAATTATCATTTCTCACCTGTCTAAAGATAGAGCTTGGGCATATATAGAATCATCTACTGTTAGTGGTTGGGTTGAAATAGGAACTATTGCTTTTGTTGATAAAAATTTTATACAAGAGTTTAAAACTTCAAATTATTTTGTATCAGTGAAAGAGAAATTTCCAATTTATGACCCAATATTTAGAGAATATGTAAAAGTTGCAACAATTTTTCCTAAAAAAGATGGAAAATTTATAATTGCAAAAGAAGATGATAATCAAAATGCTGTTATTTCTTATATAGATTTAAATGCCGATGAAATAGAGCCTATGCCACTTACTTTTAATAAAGAAAATAGAATTAAAATTGCAAAACAATTAATGAATGAACCTTATGGATGGGGTGGATTACTAAATAATAGAGATTGTTCAAGTTTTACTCAAGATTATTTTGCAACATTTGGAAAATATTTACATAGAAACTCTAAAGCTCAAATTTCAAATGGAAATTATCTTGATATGTCAAATTTATCAAATGATGAAAAAAAAGAGTTTATGAAGAAAAATGGTGTTCCTTTTTCTACTTTAGTCTATTTAAAAGGTCATATTATGATGTACATAGGAGTTAAAGATAATGAACCATTAGTAATGCATAATATGTGGAGTGTAAGACTAAAAGATGATTCTGGAAAAAAATATAGGCATATTATTGGGAAAGCTACTGTTACAACTTTGGAACCAGGAAAGGGTATGAAAGATTTTGATGAAGAAACAAATTTATTAAATAGAATTCTAGGAATTATAATTTTATAAATCCTAGATTTATTCTAAATCATCACTCTTATCATTTATTTTTTCATCCATATTACTATTTAAACTTTTTCCTAATTTATCTAATGGATTAAATAATAAAGAATCCATAATCTGATTTTTAAATTTCATATCTTCTAATTGTTGAGATAAGAATATATTTTCTTCTTGTAACGAAATATAATGAGCATATAATCTATTAATATCTTTACTAACATAATAAATATTACTTCTTAAATAAATTTTAGGAAAATATAAAAAAAGTGCAATAATTAATAATACAAAAACTATAAATAATGAATTACTAGCATTTAACTTAGTCAAATTTAAAAATCCTTAATTTTGAACTTCTACTTCTTGGATTTTGTTTTATCTCATTTTGAGTTGGAATTATAGGCTTTTTTGTAATAATTTTTCCTAAAGCGTGGTTATTTCCACATTCACATCTAAAAGCACCCTCGGGACAAATGCAGTTCTGACTCCCTTTTTTAAAGTAATTTTTTACACTTCTATCTTATAAAGACTGAAATGAAATTATTGCAATAATACAATTTTTAAATTTTGCATTCTCTAATGAATCAAAAAGTCTCTCAAGTACACCTAACTCATCATTTACCTCTATTCTAATCCCTTGAAAAGGCAAAGTTGCAGGATGAATTTTTCCTTTTGGCATTTTTTTTGCTAATAATTCTGAAATCTCTTTTGCACTAGTAAAAGGTCGATTATTAACTATCAATGAAGCAACTTTTTTATATTCTCGCACCTCTCCACAATCTCTAAAAACTCTTTCAAGTTCACTTGTAGAATATGTGTTTACAACTGTTGCTGCATCCAAAGATTTACTCTGATCCATTCTCATATCTAATGTTAAACTTTCAAAACCAAAACCTCGTTCTAATTTATCAAGTTGTAAAGATGAAACCCCAATATCTGCCAATACGCCTCTTATCTCATAATCTTTGAATGTATCAATTACATGTTCAAAATTACCTTTGTTAAAAATAACTCTATTTGCATAAGGTTCTAATCTTTTTTTACTAAATTCTAAAGCTTCATCATCTTGATCATTACATATTAACTTTATATTTTCATTTGAACTTAATAACCCACTACTATGACCTGCAAATCCTGTTGTACAATCTATAACATAACCACTATTTATGTCTTTAAAAGTTTCTAATGTCTCTTTATACAAAACGGGGATATGGGGGATATTCATCAAAATGTTCCTTTTTTTTATTAATATATGATATCTAAAATATATTTAAGATTTAAAAAATAGCATGTAAAGATATTAAAAAAAGTACTTATTTATTATTTTTACTTCCAAATATTCTATAAGTGCCCTAATTTTAGCTATTTTAAAGCTTAAATACTATAAAGTTGTCACAATTTAATTTTAAACAAGGAGTTCATCCATGAACAAGGCAGAATTTATTGACGCAGTAGCAGCAAAAGCTGGTTTATCTAAAAAAGATGCAAAAGGTGCAGTTGATGCTGTATTAGATACAATTACAGAAACTTTAGTAAAAAAAGAATCTGTAAGCTTTATTGGATTTGGAACATTTGCAACTGCTGCAAGAGCAGCTAGAACAGCTAAAGTTCCAGGAACTGACAAAACTGTTGAAGTTGCAGCTACTACTGTTGCTAAATTTAAAGTTGGAAAAGCTTTAAAAGAAGCTGTATCAGCTAAATAATTTTTTATAAAAGGCTTTATGCCTTTTATAATTTCTAAAAATCCTAATAAAATTAACTATATTAAGAATATAAAAACTATAATCTTATAATAAAAACATGGCTCTGTGGCGGAATGGGTAGACGCGTGCGATTCAAAATCTATCGTGCAAATGGCTTAAAAGCCCTAAAATAAGGCTTTTTTAGATGTTGGGTACATAAAAAAGGTACACAACTTATATAAAATTTACTGTTAAAACAACAAAAATGGCTCTGTGGCGGAATTGGTAGACGCGTGTGATTCAAAATCATATTCCAATGGAGTGCCGGTTCGATTCCGGCCAGGGCTACCACTTTTTTATTCATTACAAAATCCCTATTTTACGAACTTTCAAACAATCAAAGCGACACACAACTATTTTCATCAATATACCTAAGAACCTCTTCTCTTAAAATAAAATGCTTCACTCCCACCTTAAAAGATTTTAGTTTATTTTCTTTTATAAGCTTTTTTGCTGTTGAAACTTTCATAAATCCTAAACTCTCTAATTCTTTTAGTGAAAACGATATTCTTTTTGGTATTAGTTCTTCCATTTTTCCTCTCCATAATTTTCTTTTTTTGAAATCATATTTAAAAAAATTCATTTTGTGATTATTTGACACAGATAATCACAAAACCTTTTTTTCGTTATAAAATTCCACATCCATGGAAATAAATTTATAAGCTTATAAACAAAAAAGGAGCAAGGAATGAGATTATGAAAGTTACTCTTCAACAAAAAAAGAAAAACTTCACAATGGTTAGTAATATCATTGCAAAAGATAACACCATAAGTCTAAAAGCCAAAGGTATGTGCTTGATATTGGTGCATTTTCCACAAGATTGGCATTTTTATGAAGAAAAACTTCAAGACTATACAAGCGATGGGAAAACAGCAATTTCAAATGCACTTAAAGAACTTGAAGTAAGCGGTTATCTTTTTAGAAAACAATTAAGAGAAAAAGGAAGATTTTCAAATAAGCTTTGGATATTTAGTGATGAGAAATTAAGTAGTGAGGATTTAAAAGATTTTACCGAGATTAGAAAAACCAATATCGGTAAAACCGATAGCGGAAAACCATTGACTACTAATACTCACTCTAATAATATCAAAGAGAGTAATAAAAAAAATACTCAAAAAAAGGGAAGAAAAAAAGCCTATTATGAGTTTGTCAATATTTTAAAATCAAATGCTTTAGAGTATCCAAATCTAAAAGTTGTGTTTGAAGATACTACCTATTCATTTGTAAATCACAATGGGCAAATGCTTTTAAAAGATGAAGCAAGTGATATCGTACTTTCAAAAGTACATGCAGGTAAACTGTATCAAAAGATGGCAAATTCACTTAATGTGCAAATCATAAGAGGACAAAGATGAGTTTAGATGATGAAAAAAACATAGAAACTATCACAAAATTTTCCCTTGAGATGCAAAATCAAAACTTGCGACTCTTTGCAAGGGTTGATTTAAAAACGAAGTTACAAATATTGCAGCTTCAAAAGCAACTGTTTCACAAACTAAAAAGTGTTTATGGTGATTTAGATAATACAATTTTGACTCTATCATCACTTATTTTAGCAATAGATGCAGTTGTAAAAGAGCTTGATGCTGTAAATCTCAATGCAATAAAACTTCGAGGTAAGAACAATAAGGCCAAAATTAAACGGCAAAAGGTGCTTGGGTATTGGGCAATAGTGAGAACTCTAAAGTTAGAACAAAATATGAGTTTTAGAGATATTGCAACTTACTTTGCCAAATATCATAAGCTTGATGTGGCTCATACAACAATACATGGGCTATGGAAAGAATTAGAAAATAATACAAATATTTAGGAGAAAATAGATGTTAAATGAAGCTATAGAAACAAGAGGAAATAATGAGTTGGAGATAATGGTGATACCATTGTCAAATAATGATATGCTAAAGTTGGAGCTAAGATTTACAAATACAATAAAGAAAAAATATCTTCTTAGGGAGGCACTGATTATTGATAATGAAGTGATTAGTGAACAAGTTGAATTAGCTCAAATAAAGTCGTTTATGAAAAAATTTATCTATAACAAATTAAATAGTTCACATGAAAGTAAATTATTTGAGTATGCTACAAAACAAAATCCAAATGGAGATATTCTTAGATCACTAAAGCTAAAAAAACTACTTGGCGATAAGATTTATTTTAGTGAAGTAGAGATTGAAGCGATGCTCAATATTTGGCTTGATGCACTTGTAGGCTACAGCAAGATTAGAGTGTTTGATAAAAATATTGTTTTTTCAACAAATGATTATTATACATCACTTGATGATGGGATGATTTTTACAGATGTAGATAGAAATATCAATAGTAAAATACTTCAAAACTTAGCATATAACGAATTTGATAAATCAACTATTATCGGTATTCTTGAAAATGCAAAAGATCAAAAACTACAATTAAGATAGATGAAATTTATGTTTTTTATGATGTTCAAACATTGTAAAAAATAGTGTTTTTTACAACTCAAAGATTTTTAATAGGAAGTTCCTTTTTTAAGGGACTTCCAAACACTTCCAACCACAAAATAGAAACTAGAAAAAACAATCAATCTTACAAATTTTTTTCATAAGAAATATTGAACAATTTTTCATGCTATATTTTCGTATATCAATTTACAAAACTGATTAGGTGGAGCTCAGATACATTTACGAATGTATCACACCATCTCAACCAAAAGAGCGTCAAAAGACTTTGATTTCCTTTGATTTAGAAATTTTTTGCACTACCAATAATCAAAGAAGAGTAGCAAGCTTTGACCTGCTAGTACAAATTAAAATATATTATAAGTTTTTACCTCTAACTGGTATTGTACGAAATGTTAGCGATTTAGATGCAAAAATCGAAAAATAAATGCAGATTGACTAAACAAATTTTTGCCTATGATAGAGGCTGAAACTATCGAAAACCAAACTACAAAGGAGATTTTTTTGAGAGGAAGTGTTTACTATCAAAGCTCACAACTAGCCAAACAAATATTTGAAGCTGGAACTAAAAAAGAAGATAGAATCAATCCAAATCATGAACATTATCAAAAGGTTGCAAGTTATAAAACAATGGAGAGTTATCGCTCAATTTGGAACAATTTTTTTAACTATCTTAAAGAGCATTGGGGTATAAAAGATTTTGAAAAGATTGAAGCACAACATATCCAAGCATATATGGATTATAAAATAGAATACTATCCTTCAAAACAATATCTTGAGAAAATATCTGCTAGTTTAGGTAAACTTGAAATCGCTCTAAAACTTTTTTCAAAAAATATTCATAATGAGATTAGAGAGTATGATTTTTCAATCCGTCAAACACTTTTAGATGAAGCAAGAGATTTAAAAAATGTAACAAATAACTATCACAACCGTGCATATAATAATCCTGAACTTTTAATCGAAAACCTTCAAAATCTACTTCATAAATTAGCAGCAAAGATTCAATGTGAAGGTGGTGCTAGAATTGAGGGTGTGGCACTTATAAAATCTGAACAATTATTTGGCACTAAACTAGATACTATCACAAATACTCAAAAAGGGATTATCTTTACCAAAGAAAAAGGTGGTAAAGAGGGAGAAATCTTAGTATCACTTGATACTTACAAGAAAATAGAAAATTATCTATCACAACATCAAAAATTTAAAATCAACCGCCAAGCTTACTATGAAGATATCAAACAATCAGCTCTATTATCCAATGAAACACCAGAAGCAAGCCACGGTCTTAGATGGAATTTTGCAAAAAGAAGAATGCTTGAATATGCAAAAGCAGGATACTCTTATGCCCAATCACTTCAAGAAGTAAGCTATGAGATGAAGCATAATAGAGCAAGTATTACGGAACATTATTTAGGTGGTTAAGTCTTGACAAAAACTCATATTTTTGTAAAATATTCAAAAAAAAGAAACAAAAATGCTTATAATCAAAGAATATTTAACAGCTGTAAAACTAGATGAAGATAACAAACTGCTATTTGCCTATGACATCAAAGATAAAATTATAGATGAACAAAGTGAAGGAATTTTAAGTGAAGTAAA
>CAZDFZ010000071.1:2841-8062 GCA_964504855.1 uncultured Aliarcobacter sp. | reverse complement strand
CAAAGTTCACCTGCAATCATAAGTGATTCTCTTACTAATTCTTCTTCATCAAGATTTGAGTGTTTTACTAAAGCTCGAGCTGCACTTATAGCAAAATTTCCACCACTTCCAATACTTGCTATCTCGCCATCTTCAGGGTCAACAACGTCACCATTTCCAGATAAAATAAAAATTTTTTCTTTATTTAAAACTATCATCATAGCTTCTAATCTTCTTAAAACCTTATCTTTTCTCCACTCTTTAGAAAATGCAATAACAGATTTTAATAAATCTCCTTTGCAAACTTCTAAATGACTTTCAAACATATCAAATAAATTAAAAGCATCAGCAGTGCTTCCTGCAAATCCTGCAAGAATTTGACCTTTATATAGTGTTCTGATTTTTGTAGCATTACCTTTTAAAATTGTATTTCCAAAAGTAACTTGACCATCACCACCAATTACAGCTTTATTTTTACCCTTATATGCAAGTATCGTTGTAGCATCAAACATATAGTTATTCTCCGATTATATCAACTTTTAAAGTTGCATGAATTGAATGACCTAATTTGCAATCTACTTCATAAATTCCAACTGATTTAAATTTTTTATCAACTGATATATGTTTTTTATCAATTATAATTGAAAATTGTTGTTCTAGTGATTCTGAAATCTCTTTATTTGTAACCGAACCTATTAAATGTCCATTTGCACCAATTTTATGTTTTATTGTAAGTTTTGTTGCATTTAATTTTTCAGCTAATTCTTTTGCATCTGCTATTTCTTTAGCTTCTTTTTCAGCTTGTTTTTTTTGCTCAGATTTCCATTTGTTTAATACTTCTGTAGTTGCAAGCAATGCTAAACCTTTTCCAATTAAGAAGTTTTTACCATATCCATCTGCTACTTCTTTTATCTCACCAGCTTTTCCTAAAGTTTTTACATCTTTTGTTAATAATACTTTCATCATAACTCCATTAATTTATATATTTTATTTTACTATATTTTTTTTAAACCATTATAAAGAGATAAAATCTAAAATTTATCCATTATTTAGATTTATTTTTATCTTTCTTTTTTTAACATAATTGTTAAGACCTATATGATTGTTGTAACCTAAAAGTTTTGAAATCTTTCTAACTGATAAACCAACTGTTAAAAGTTCTTCAATTTTATCTCTTTGCATATCAAACTTAGATTTTTGAATAGTACCTTTTGGTTTTCCTAAAGACATACCATCTAATTTTTTTGCAGTTAATGCTTCTTTAGTTCTTAAACTCATTAAATCTTTTTCTAAACCAACTGTCATAGAAATCACACCTAATATCATTTGAGTTAACATATCTTTGTCATCTATTAAATCAAGATTTTGTTCAACTACAATTATTCTGATTTTATTTGCTAATAAAAATTTTACAATTTCTAAAATCGTTTCTATTGTTCTTCCAAAAACATTCAAATTAGAAACTATAATAGTAGAGTTCATTTGACAATTTTTTAAAAGTTCTAATATATTTTTTTCCTCATTTGGAGTACCTATATTTATCTCTATATTTTTAAAATTTGTAATATTATTTTTTTCTAAATATTTATCAATTATTGTTTTTTGATCTTGTGTATATTTTTGATTGTTTTCATTATTTCTGATATAAATAAAAATTTGTGACATCTTAATTCCTTTTACATTAAGTATATTAAATAATATATAAATTTACATATTGTGTAACACAATATCATTTATTATTTATACAATATGTTATCATCAAAAATATTAATTTAAACTTATAAATTCATCATAAAAGCCTATATTTTCGAGTAATTGAATTAAAAGTTTTTTTTTGCTATTATCATTTTACATATATTAAAACTAAAGGTTTTTATTGAAAATTACAGTTGCAATTTCAGGAGCTAGTGGCTCAAATCTTGGTGTAAATTTTGTAAAAAAAATACCTAAAGAAATAGAGGTTTTTGTAGTATTTTCAAAAAGTGCAAAAACAGCACTAAAGCTTGAAAATCAAATTTCTGTTAAAGATTTATTTACAGATTATCCAAATGTAACGGTTTTTAAAGATTCAAATATAGGTGCAAGTATTGCATCTGGCTCTTTCAAAGTTGATAAAATGATTATTCTTCCTTGTTCAATGAATACTTTAGCTAAATGTGCAGTGGGAATTTCTGATTCTTTGATAACAAGAGCTTTTACAGTTATGTTAAAAGAAAAAAGAGAGATTATAATAGCTCCTAGAGAGATGCCACTAAATAGTATTGTTCTAAAAAATATGCTTACATTATCAAAATTAGGAGTGATAATTGCACCCCCAATTTTGGGTTATTATAGTGCTCAACAAAGTTTAGAAGATATGGAAAAATTTTTAATAGGTAAATGGTTTGATTTACTAAAAATAGATAATAATTTATACAAAAGATGGGAATAAATATGCCAAATACGGATATAAGTTCATATAGAAAAGCTATATACAGCGGAACATTTGATCCAATTACAAATGGACATTTGGATATTATAAAACGAGCTTCTAATATTTTTGATGAAGTAGTAATTGCCGTTGCAAAAAGTGCACTAAAAAAACCTATGTTTAGCCATGAACAAAGGGTTGAATTTGCAAAAGCTGCTACTGAAGATATTGAAGGTGTAACTGTTTTAGGATTTGACACATTACTTGTTGATTTAGCAGTTGATTTAAAAATAAATACCATAATCAGAGGCTTAAGAGCTGTATCTGATTTTGAATTTGAATTACAAATGGGTTATGCAAATTCTTCAATAAACAAAAAAATAGAGACTTTATATCTTATGCCAACCCTTGAAAACGCTTTTGTTAGTTCAACAATAGTTCGAGAAATAATAAGATTTAATGGAAAATTTCAACATCTAATTCCTGAAAAGGTTTTCAAATGTATGTAGTAATAGAAGGAATCGATACAGCTGGTAAATCTACTCAGTTAGCATTATTAAAAGAGAAATTACCAAACGCTATTTTTACAAAAGAACCAGGTGGAACTAACCTTGGTGTTAAGTTAAGAACAATGGCATTAAATGGTGAAGCAAAATCAAAAATTGCAGAAATGTTTTTATTTATGGCGGATAGAGCTGAACATATTGAAGAAGTAATAAAGCACAATAAGAATAATACAATTATCTCTGATAGATCGATGATATCGGGTATTGCTTATGCTTCTGCATTAAGTATAGATAAATTAATAGAATTAAATTTAATAGCTACAAATAACGTCTTACCAACTCATGTAATTTTACTTGAATTAACTCCTTCAGAGTTAAAATTTAGATTATCTCAAAAAGAGAATGACTCTATAGAATTAAGAGGAATAGATTATTTAATAAATATACAAAATAGAATGAAAGAAACAATAAAAAGATTAAATATAAATCACATCATAATTGATGCAGATTTAGATATTAAAGAGATTGAAAAGAAAATTGAGGATTTTATAAATGAATAATAGTACTAAAACTGTACAAAGCCTAAGAGGTATGAAAGATATTGTAAATGAAGAGAGCTCTTTATTTACATATTTTGTGGAAAATGCTTCAAAAATTGCAAAAAATTATGGATTTACTTATATTGAAACACCACTTTTAGAAGAGACTGCTTTATTTAAACGAAGTGTTGGAGAGAGTTCTGATATTGTAAATAAAGAGATGTATCAATTTATTGATAAAGGTGAAAATGATGTTTGTTTACGACCTGAAGGGACTGCTGGAGTTGTAAGACACTTTGTTGAGAAAAAACTTGATCGTGCTGGTGGAAACTATAAGTGGTATTATTATGGTCCAATGTTCAGATATGAAAGACCTCAAAAAGGAAGACTTAGAGAATTTCATCAATTTGGTTGCGAAGTATTTGGGATAGATTCTGTTTATGAAGATGCAAATATTATAATTATGATAAAAGAAATTTTATACTGATGTTTTCTCTGTTGCTATTGTTGGTATGATTAAAGAAATTCTTGATTTCTTTGGAATAGGTTTTACATTAAAATTAAACTCTTTAGGATGTAAAGAGTGTATGCCTCCGTATAAAGAAAATCTAGTTAAGCATTTAACAAATTTCAAAGAAGATCTTTGCGAAGACTGTAATAGAAGGATTTTAACTAATCCAATTAGAGTTTTAGATTGTAAAAATGAAAAGTGCCAATCACTATTACAAAATGCTCCAAAAATCACTACAAGTTTATGTAATTCTTGTAATAGTGACTTTGATAAATTAAAAGAAATTTTAGATTTCAATGAAATAAAATATGAAATAGATTCAAATCTTGTAAGAGGATTAGATTATTATAACAAAACAGCATTTGAGTTTGTAAGTAATGAAATTGGTGCACAAAGTGCAATAGCTGGTGGTGGAAGATATGACAGACTTGTGGAGTTTTTAGGTGGTAAATCAACTTCTGGTATTGGATTTGCAATAGGTATTGAAAGATTACTAGAGCTAATCAAGATGCCACAATGTAATCAAGATATTATATATTTAGGTGCATTGGATGAGAAATCATTAAATACTCTGTTAAAAATAGCAAATAAAAAAAGAAAAACTACTAAAACTTACATAGAATACACGCCAAGAGGTTTTGGTAAACACTTTGGAATAGCAGAAAAACTAGGTGCAAATATAGTTGGATTAATTGGTGAAAATGAGCTAAATAATGGAACTATTTATATAAAAAATTTAGAAACAAAAAAAGAAGAAAATTTAAAATTAGAGGATTTTTAAAGTGGATAGTAATTACGGTATAAAAATTTGGAGTGATGATAACTTTGTAATCGAAGATGGCTTAGCAAAAATAAACTATGATTGTAAGCCATCTTTGATATCAATTGTTAAAGATGTTAGAAAACAAGATTTTAAGGGTCCTTTACTTTTAAGATTTCCTCATATAACAGAAAAACAGATTAATACGTTATACAATACTTTTAATGCAAGTATTAGAGAATATGACTATAAAGGCTCTTTTAACGCTGTTTTCCCACTAAAAGTAAATCAATTACCAAACTTTATTCATCCTTTGATTAATTGTGGAAAAATATTTAATTATGGTTTAGAAGCTGGAAGTAAAGCTGAATTAATTATTGCAATGACTTATAACAATATTGGAGCTCCAATTACTGTTAATGGATTCAAAGATAAAGAGATGATTCACCTATGTTTTATTGCTAAAAACATGGGACATAATATCACAATAATTATTGAAGGTTTAAATGAATTGGA
>CAZDFZ010000071.1:2226-2831 GCA_964504855.1 uncultured Aliarcobacter sp. | reverse complement strand
TGATTATAGAGGTATTAAATGAAACTAAATTGGTATGTCCAAATATAGGATTAAGAGTTAGACTACATAGTGGTGGAAGTGGTATGTGGGCTAAGAGTGGTGGTATAAATTCTAAATTTGGTCTTACATCTACTGAAATTTTAGAAGCTTATGAATTAATGGAAGACAATAATATAGTTAATCATTTAACAATGATTCATTTCCATATTGGTTCAGCTATGAATTCTATCAAGCCATTAAAAAAAGCACTAAGAGAATCTGGGCATATTTATGCAGAACTTAAAAACTTAGGTGCTAAAAATTTAACATCAATAAACATTGGTGGTGGTTTAGCTGTTGAGTATAGTGCGTATGAAAGAACAAGATTTTATTCATTAAGTGAGTTTGCAAATGATGTTATCTTTACAATAAAAGATATTGCTAAGCAAAAAGGTGTTGAAGAACCAAATATTTTCACAGAATCAGGAAGATTTATCTCTGCATCATCAACTGTTTTAATTGCTCCTGTACTTGAATTATTCTCTGCAGAATATGAACTTGATCACTTAAATCTAAAAGAAAAAAATCCTCCATTAATTCAAGAGTTGTTTGATTTATACAACGAT
>CAZDFZ010000071.1:0-2216 GCA_964504855.1 uncultured Aliarcobacter sp. | reverse complement strand
CTTATGAGTTTATGCACGATAGTATTGACCATATGGAGTCACTATTAACACTATTTGATTTAGGTTATATTGATTTACAAGATAGATCAAATGCGGAGATTTTAACTCACCAAATTATCAAAAAAGCTATCTCATTTTTAGAAATAGATGGTTATGATGAGTTGAAAAAACTTGATGAAAATATTCAAGAAAAATATCTTGTAAATTTCTCATTATTCCAATCTCTTCCTGATTATTGGGGAATTGACCAAGAGTTTCCAATTATGCCTATAACACATCTTGATAAAAAACCAACAAGAAGTGCATCTTTATGGGATATTACTTGTGATAGTGATGGAGAATTACCATTTGATTTGAAAAAACCTTTATATTTACATGATGTAAATCTAAATGAAGAGGATTATTTTCTAGGTTTCTTCAATGTAGGAGCATATCAAGATACATTAGGTATGAAACACAATCTTTTCTCTCATCCAACAGAAGTAAATGTTGTATTTAAAGATGGAAAAGTTGTACTTGAAAAGATATTAGAATCTCAAAAAATCATAGATATTCTTGAAGATATAGACTATGATACAGAAGAAATTAAGAATATTTTAAAAGGTAGATTGCAAGAAGATATCTATAAAGATTTAGAAAAATATTTAAATGAAAATAGTTATTTAAAAACTATCTGGAGTTATTATGAATAATGAAGAAATACAAGAAAAAATATCATTTTGGACACAAGTAAAAGAAGACTTTTACGTGCCAAAGAACAATGACCCTGCACTTGATAATAATTTAGAATTATTTTTCAACTATCCAGGTGTATGGGCAATAATTAATTATAGAATTGCAAATAAGCTTTATTACAAAGGTTGGAAAAAACTTTCAAGGGTAATTAGTGGAATCTCTAGTTTTCTTACAAAAACAGATATTCATCCAGCTTGTACGATTGGAAGAAGAGTTTTTATTGACCATGCTATTGGTGTTGTAATTGGTGCAACTGCTATTGTTGAAGATGATGTGTTAATCTATCAAGGGGTAACTTTAGGTGGAGTTAGTTTAAACAAAGGAAAACGACATCCAACAGTTAGATCAAATACTGTTATTGGAAGTGGTGCAAAAGTTTTAGGAAATATCACTATTGGGAAAAACTCTAAAATCGGAGCTAACTCTGTTGTTGTTTGTGATGTTCCTGATAACTCTACAGCTGTTGGTGTTCCTGCAAGAATTATTAAAAAAGACGATAAAAACTGTAAATTAGCCCATGGTGATTTACCAGATATCAACAAAGAGATGTTCAAATACCTACTTGATAGAATTCATTTAGTTGAAGTTGCACTAAAAGAAGAAGATGGTATTGATTTATCTTTAAAAGATAAAAAATTAGAAGATGACTATAACAATTTTATTGAGGCTATGAACTCTATAAAAAGGAAAGATTCTTGAATTTTGAACTTGCTATTTTTGGAATAGCCACAGGTTTTACATCAGGTTTTTTTGGTGTTGGTGGAGGAATGGTTTTAGTTCCAATGCTTTTAATGTATGGATTTGTTATGAAAGAAGCTGTTGCAATATCAATTATGCAAATGGTTTTTTCATCTATTTATGGCTCTTTTTTAAATGCAAAAAAAGCTAAAGACGTTGTAAAAGATGGAACTATACTTGGAATTGGTGGCTCTATTGGAGGAATTGCAAGTGGATATATTCTTTCAAGCATATCAAATGAATCTTTACAATATCTTTTCATTGCAATACTTATTTTTTCAATTCTTAGGATTTTTTCTTCACCTGCTGTTCAAATAGAAGAAAAAAAAGATAAAAACATATTTATATTACTATTTATTGGATTTTGTATAGGAATATTAGCTATGAGTATTGGAGTTGGTGGGTCAATTTTACTAACTCCTATTTTAGTTGGATTTTTAAAATATGATTTAAAAGCAGCTACTGCTCTTGGACTATTTTTTGTTATATTCTCTTCTATTGGGGGATTTGTATCATCTTCATATCATGGTCAAATGCTTTTCGTAGAAGGTGCTACAGTAGGTATTGGTTCTTTGATTGGTGTATATTTTGGAATAAAAGTAAAAGATATGGTTAAATCCACATCTTATAAAAAATATGTACTAACCTTGTATATTATTGTTTTAATTGCAATGCTTTATAAGACTATTTAGTCACTCCTGAAAAACCAAACGAAGTCCTTATTTAAGGGCTTCATTACAACT
>CAZDFZ010000070.1:3834-8071 GCA_964504855.1 uncultured Aliarcobacter sp. | reverse complement strand
AATGATGGCACTTGTACTTGCAGATATGTTACTTCTTAATATGTCTTCAAAAATGGAAAATGTAAAAAAAGTTTACTCTAAATAAAGATTCATTTAAAGTTTTTTATATATACTTTCAACTTAAAGCAACTCTTTGGTCAAGGGTTGCTTTTTTATTATTCAGATTTTATACTCAAAGTATTTCACATTAAAAAATCAAATATAATTTCAGTAAATTAAAAAAAGGAAGTAACATGCTTAAATACATTTTTGGAATAATTTTAGCTTTAATATTTAATGGCTGTGGTATTGCTGATGCATTAGCACTACCATTTAGAGTAACTGGAGCTGTTGTTTCGGTAGTAACACCAGATCCAATTGGAGAATCAATTTCTAATGTTGGAGATACAATAGATAATAAAATTCCTTTTTAAAACCTATTTAAAATTTTTGTTTAATTTATTATAGATTCAAATGCTATTTTAGCATTTGGCCATCTATTATGTGCATTTAACATAACCATCAATATATCTTGATTACCTTTTTTAGCACGTGCAATTAAACAAGCTCCTGCTTTATTTGTATATCCAGTTTTAACACCAATTATATAAGGCTCATCTTTTAATAATTTATTACTTGAATGTACAACATATTCTTTATTAGTATTTATTGCTTTAAATTCATATCTATTTAATTTAACAATAGAATTAAACTCAGGATTTTTTATAGCATATTCTGTAAGAATTAATAAATCTTTTGCTGTAGTAGTATGATTACCTAAATCAAATCCACATGGATTAGTGAAATTTGTATGCATCATCCCTAATTTTCTAGCTTTTATATTCATGATATTTACAAAAAGTTGTTTGTTGCCTTTTCCTAAAAAAATAGCAATTGAATTTGCTGCGTCATTTGCTGACTTTATAAGTGCAGCATGAACTAAATCTTTTAAATAAAATTTTTCTCCAACTTGAAAATCAGCTATCGTTGGTTCAACTCTTTTCATTTCAGGAGTAATTGTAACTATACTATTCATTTTACCACTTTCAATTGCAAGAATTGATGTCATGATTTTTGTTAAACTTGCAGGTCGTAATACCTTATTTTCATCTTTTGAATAAATTAATCTTTTATTATTTAAATCTTTAACTATTATCGAATTTAAATCTTTTTCCATCCTTTGAAAAACAGCTGCTTCATTTGAAAACACAAAAGTTGGAATAAACATAAAACATAAAATACCAAACAAAAATCTCATACTACTACCTATTTTGAAAATTACATTATTAAATGCGTTTTAATATAAATTGAATCGGGATTGTACTATAAATAAACTAATATTAAAATTTAAAAAAATATAAAATATATACAATTTTTTCAATTTCATTTTCACTAAATATTGTTTAAAATAGACTCTTTTTTATAAGGTACTTTAGCACTAGGAGCTACCTTTGAAGTAGTTTCAAGATGTACATCTTGATCATCAAAAAATATATCTGCACCAAAAGCTTTTACAACTTCATATTTATCAACTCCACCTAAGAAAAAAGCCTCATCAAGTCTTACATTCCATTGAGCTAAAGTTCTTATAACTCTTTCATGTGCAGGTGAATTTCTAGCTGTTATAAGTGCTGTTCTAATAGGTGATTGTTCTTGTGGATAAAGTGATTGTATATTTGAAATTAATTTTAATAGTTGGGCAAAAGGTCCACTTTTCATTGCATGTGTTGCATTTTGTTTTTCATAAGCCAAAAAAGCCTCTAATCCTTGTGTTTTATAAATTATTTCTGATTCTTCTGAAAATAAAACTGCATCACCATCAAAAGCTATTTTAACTTGATTTGAATATTCATCTTCACAATCTTCATAAGGCAAAATTCTAGCAGCTGCAATTCCTTCATTTATAGCATTTTGAACATCTTGAAAATTTGCCGATAAAAACAGATCAACTTTGAATGGTTTCAAATATTTTGATATATCATTTCCACCACTCCAAGCAGATCTTTGAATATCAAGATTATATTTTTCAATTGATTTTGTAATTCTAAGACTTGTTGCAGAATTATTTCTTGACATGATTATAACTTCAACTTGCTTATCATCTGGAAAATCTTGATTAATTTTTAAAAGATTTTTCACAAGTCTAAAAGCTGTTCCTTTTTTTGGTAATAAATCTTCATTTTCTATTTGATACTTATAATAAGCGTCTAACCCTTTTTCTTCAAAAATTTTATTCTCATCCTCAAGATTAAAGAGTGCCCTAGAAGAGATAGCTATTACAAGTTTTTTATTTAAATCATATCCCAAAATAAACCTTTTTTTATAAATTATACTAATTTGTAACTATAAAGTAAATTTATACTTAAATTATTTATTTTAATATCTTTATTTTATTTAAAAAAAAGCAAAAATAACATAGAATAAAAATTATTTTTTTATCAAGAGTTAATATGAAAAAACTTTACATTGTAAGACACGCACAAAAAGAAGACGAACAGATTGGAAGAGATGACTATGATAGAGAATTAAGTGACGAAGGTATTATTGATGCTCAAAAAATGGCAGAATATTTTGCATCAAAAAAATTACCAGTTGATTTAATCGTAGCAAGTCCTGCATCAAGAACAAAAACAACTGCTGAAATATTTGCAAAAGCATTAAAATACAATAAAACAATAATGTTAAATGAAGTATTATATATGGCATTTGTAAATGAATTATTAGAAACAATAACTTACACATTTGATACAGTTGACTCAATGCTTTTAGTTGGTCATAATCCATCTTTAACAGCACTTGCAATCACACTAGTAGGATTTAAAGAAAAATTCCAAATGGGTGCCATAATGGAAATAGATTTTGATTGTAATTCTTGGATAGATATTTGTAAAGAGAATGCAAAATTAATCAGTTATGATTCACCAAATAAGTAATAAGAAAAATCTTATTACTTAATTTAATTTACCACCTAAAAGAACTAAAGAAGCTAGTTGACTTAACTCTTTTATATTTTCTTTTGCGATTTGAGGATTATCCCCTAAAATAGAGCTAAATATTTCAGAAAAATTTTCTCTTCCCCAAGCTCTTAATTCAGTTGCTGTCATAAATCTTTTTGTAGAAAGCACTTTACCTTTTTTGTCTGTAACAGTTACTTTTGCACTATCATTATTTTCAAAGTTTCCTTTAATTCCATCATTATTTGAAATTTGATATGTAATTGTTGCTTCGTATAATTTACCAGTTACAATAGAACCATTATCAATAACTTTTCGTGGAAAACCTGTTGTTTTAAAAAAATTATCCCACTGATCTGCAAATACACTTGTAAAACTTATTAACAATAATATTAAAATAAAGTTTTTTTTCAATCTTTTTTCCTATTTAATTATTTACCTAAACAAAATTCACCAAACATAACATCTAGCATTTCATCATTTTCATAAGGTCTAGTAATTGATGAAATTTGTTCTAATGCTTCTGTTATATAATGAGCAAAAAATTCCAATTCACCACTATTTAATGGATTTTTAGATAAATCAATATTATAAAGTGTATTTTCTACAGAAATAATTTGTCTTTTTGAAATTAAAGTCATTTCATCGCTATGTGTATTTGAATCTAAAATTAACTCTATTTTATTAATTAATGGATTAATATCTTCCTTTGTTGAAAGCTCAATAAAATTATTTATCTTATTTTTATCAAATTTATTATTTAAATCTGATTTATTTAAAACTTTTATTATTTGTTTATCTGAATTTTCTTCTAAAAGTTTAATAATTTTTTCATCTTCATCATCACAAACTTTACTATTATCAAATAAGGCTACTACAATATCAGCTTCATTTATAGCTTGAATAGATTTTTCTATTCCAATCTTTTCTATTACATCACTTGCATCTCTGATTCCTGCAGTATCAACTATTTTTATTATGTGAGTTCCTATTTTTACAGACTCTTCAATGGTATCTCTTGTTGTTCCAGCAATATCAGAAATAATTGCTCTATCATAATTTAAAAGTTTATTGAGAAGTGAAGATTTACCAACATTTGGTTTTCCAATTATTGCAACTTTAAAACCTTCAATCATTCCTTCTCGTCTTCTACTAGCATCTAAAGTGTTAGATAATTTTACAATGATTTTTTCCATTTTATTTTTGATTTGTTCGAAAATATCTGTTGGTAAATCATCTTCTGCATAATCAATAGAAACTTCTGTGTAAGCTAACATAAAAAGTAAATCTTCTCTTATATCATT
>CAZDFZ010000070.1:3591-3824 GCA_964504855.1 uncultured Aliarcobacter sp. | reverse complement strand
TTTGAAATAGCTTCTGCTTTTGTTAAATCTATTTTATTATTCAAAAAAGCTCTTTTTGAAAACTCTCCTGGATTCGCAATTCTTGCTCCATATTTTAAAGCCTCATTAACTATCATGTTTGCAATAGCAATTCCACCATGACATTGAAACTCAATAACATCTTCACCAGTAAATGAAAATGGTGCTTTAAAATAAAAACCTAAAGCTTCCCCTATAATCCCATTCCTTTAATC
>CAZDFZ010000070.1:0-3581 GCA_964504855.1 uncultured Aliarcobacter sp. | reverse complement strand
AGATAAAACTAGTGCTTGATCTATTACTTCATTATTAATATAAGATAAAGAAGATAAAGATGCAAGTCTTGGTTGAAAAGTTGTTTTTTTAGAGATTTTTGTAGCAATTTCAAGAGCATTAACTCCCGAAATTCTAACTATTGAAATAGAGCCAATTCCATTGGCTGTTGCAATTGCAACAATTGTAGCATCATCAAACAAGATTAAATTTCTCTTGCTCTATACTCATTAACAAGTACATATTTATCACCCTTAACATTTGTTTTAACAGCAACATATTTATCAGGGAATTCATCTCTTAATCTTTTCAATGCGATATGAACTAAAATACCATCTAATGGTTTAGTTTTAAAAGTACCTTTTTCTTTTATTATCTCAACTATAGGTTCAAGGTAAGCATAAATAGCTTCTTCTTGATTTTTTAAAAATTGTGCAACTTCAAGTCTTAACATTAATCCATATTTTTCATTTATCCAATTAAATAAAATATAAGATAATGCTTTATATCTATATCCTTCTTTACCAATAAGCAATGCTGAATCTTCACCCAAAAATTCTATATATAAAGTTTCATCATCATAAAATTCAACTTTAATTTGATCAAGTTTATAACAAGTATTATCAAATAATAAATGTATCCCCTCTTCTACTTCTTTTAGAATTTTATCTTTATCTTTTTTTATTATTATTTTTGGAATTTCACTTTGCGAGGCATCTTCATTATAAAACTTATCGAAAATTTTATCTTTAGACTCTACTTTTGGAACATTTGAAGTATGTACTTTTTTTTCTTCTTTTTGAGTAGAATTATCTTCTTCACATTTGTTTGAATATTCTATTCTTTCTGAAACTTCTTGTATTTTTACATCTTTATTTTTGAAAATTTTTGTTTCTTGAACATAAATTTTACAATTATCTTTGAAACAGGCTTGGATGATAGCATTCTTTTTTCCAAAACCAAGGAAGCCTTTACTTGGTTGTTGGATAACTTCTATTTCTAACTCAGTAATAGAACAATTAAATTCAGCTGTGGCTAATTCGTAAACTTTTTCTAAACAATTTGCTTCAAACTTTTTCATTTTAAGTTCCTATTTTTTTTCAGCTCTTTTTTTCTCAAATACTTGATTAATATAGTATTGTTGACCTATTGTAAATAGATTATTTATGAACCAATACAATGTTAAACCTGCTGGGAACCATAAGAAGAAGAATGTGAAAATAACAGGTAAAAATTGGAATATTTTCTTTTGCATTTCATCTTGCATAGTATTAGGTGTAATTTTTTGTTGAACAAACATTGTTAATCCCATTAAAATAGGTAAAACAAAATATGGATCCATTTCTGCTAAGTCATGTACCCAGAAAATCCACGCTGCACCTTTTAACTCAATAGCATTTAATAAAACTCTATATATTGCAAAGAATACTGGAATTTGTAAAACCAATGGTAAACATCCACCCATTGGGTTTGCACCATGTTTTTTATAAAGTTCCATCATATGCATAGACTGTTTTTGCTTGTCATCTTTATATTTTGCTTGGATTTCTTTCATCTTTGGTGCTAAGTCTTTTAACTTTTGCATAGACACCATACCTTTAAATGATAAAGGATATAAAACTAATTTAATTAAAATAGTTAAGATAACAATTGTCCAACCCCAGTTTCCTACGTAAGATTGAATATATTGCAGTAATACAAACATTGGTTTTGCAATAAATGTAAACCAACCATAATCAATTACATCAATTAATTCAGGATTTAATGCCTCTAAATCTTTATGATTTTTAGGTCCAATTAATCCAGAAAAAGAAATTACGCTTCCTGCATGAATAAATGCTTGTGGATTAGAATTAGCTGTTGAATCAGGCATTAATGTAAGAGATAATGATTTATCAAAATTGTAAATAACTGTTGTGTAATATCTATCAAAACTTGATACAAATTTTGCACCAACAATATTTTCATCTTTACTTAATTTTCCATCTTCAATTGTTTTTAATGAATTATCATTTAATTTAACAATTGCCCCATGAACTGCATACATATCTGCTAAAACATTTGGTCTAAATCCATTTGTAATAAAGAATTGTTTGTCATTTGTAGCACTTACAGTTAAATCATAATGTCCATCAGGATAAATTTTTAATTTTTTAATTAAAATAGTACTATTTAAATCTTGAGTTAGAACTAATTCTTGTGCAGTTGTGCTTGCATCAACATTCGATGAACTAGGTACTACTGAAACTTTAAAGGCATCCGTATTTATACTAGCATCAGCAAATCTAACTTCTAAAGGTCTTAATTGATTTGCATCTAGTAATTCTTCCTAAATTATCAATTTCTATAATATTTTTAGCTGTTTTAATTACAGAAACAATTTGTGAACTAGCTATAGATTTTGAGTTTAATCCATTTACTTTAGGTGCATCAGCTGAACTTGTTGTAGTACTTGGAGTATTAACTTCAGGTGCTGCATTTTGCTTTTGTGCTTGTTCTTGTTTTACAAGGGCTGCTTTAGCTTCTTTTTGTGGTTTTAAAACCAAAAATTCATAAGCTATAAAAAATACAAAAACAACCAATGTCATTATTAACATTCGTTTTTGCATACCGTTATTTTGATTCATGTTATTCATTCTTATTTTTCCACTCCCGATTCTTTACTACTAAATACTTGCCATTCTCTAATGGAATATACCAATATTTTATTTTTATTTTTTCAAAATTAATATTTTGATTCGCTTTCAATTTTACGATAGGATAGTCAAATCCACCATCAAAAAGCTGATTGCATTTTAATATACGCGTTATTGTAAAATAAAACGCCTTAAAAAAAGTATTGTTGTCCAATTGCCATAAAGCATATTGAGAACAAGTTGGGTAATATCTACATGAACCAAAAGATAAAATAGTTAAATATTTTTGATAAAACCTTACCAAATATTTAAATAAACTTTTCATTTTGTTAAGACTTCTAATCTTTTTAAAGCAAAATCAAAATCTTTTTTTAATTCTAAATAATTTCTGTCATGTAGTGTGATTTTAGCAACAAATATATAATTACCAATTAATAATTGTTTTTCATAAGAAGCAAATAAAGCACGCATTCTTCGTCTTGCTTTATTTCTATTTACTGCATTTCCAACTTTTTTAGAAGTTACAAAAGCAGCTTTAAGTGTAGTGCTAGAACTAAAAAAAGCGACAAAGCTGGTAGTATGCCACCTTTTGCCGCTTTTATATAGTTTGTTAAAGTCTCTTTGACTATTAAGTCTGTGGTCTTTACTTAAACAGCTAATTTATGTCTACCTCTAGCTCTTCCTGCATTGATAACTCTTCTCCAGTCTTTAGTAGCCCTTCTCACTCTGAACCCGTGAGTTCTTTTTCTTGGAGTATTGTGTGGTTGATACGTTCTTTTCATTTTAGATTTCCTCTATATTCACTAAATAAGTTGGAGATTATAGTTAAAACTTGCTTAAAAAATCTTTAGTTGATTTTAACAATTACTTCTTCATCTTGAACATCAAATTCAATATGACTTCCCTCACCTATTTTATCTTCTAAAATTAAATCAGCCAATTTATCT
>CAZDFZ010000069.1:0-8073 GCA_964504855.1 uncultured Aliarcobacter sp. | reverse complement strand
GGAAGCTTTTTTATATAGGAAATTTATGATTTTCTATGTGCGAAAGTTGAGTTAAATTAAATCAAAAACATCACGAATGGATAGGATTTGCATTACCAGATGGTACTGTACAAGTTGGAACTAATGGATATTTAGAAGGAAAAAATGTAAAAGCTAGACCTTGGTTTCCAGGAGGACTAAATGGTCCATATATTGGAGATGTACATGATGCGCTTTTATTAGCAAAACTTTTACCAAATACTTCTGGAGAAGCAATATATTTTACAGATATCGCTTTTCCTATAAAAAATAAGAATGGCGAAGTTATTGGAGTTTTATGTTCTCATCTTACATGGCAATGGACAAGAGATATTATTAGAAATATAGAAAAAGATCATAATATTGATATTTACCTTTTATCTAAAGATAACATGGTATTAGTTGGACCTAATGATAGTGAAAGAAAACAACTTTCAGAAATTTCTGAAAATGCAGTAAAAAATTTAAATGAAAATAACGTTGTAAAGATAATTGATTGGGAATTTGGAAAAGAGTATTTAACTGCACAAACTATTAGTAAAGGTTTTGAAGAATATAAGGGATTTGGATGGAAAATAATAGTTAGAGAAAATGTGGAAAATGCTTTTAAAGAAATAAAAGATAATACATCAAAATTGCTAATTTTTAGTATTTTAGCAAGTATAATTGGTGCGATTACAGGTATATTGGCTTCAAATTTAATCGTATTACCATTAAAAAGATTAAATGAACAAATACATATGTTAAAAGAAAATAAAGAATTTAATTTCAATAAAGATATTTCAACAAAAGAGATTTATGAACTACAAGAAGCTTTAAAATCTTTGCAAGAAAATTTATTAAGTGAAACAAAATTAAAAAAAGAAGCTGAAGATAAAATCAAAATTTCATTACAAATATTTGATCAAAGTTTAGAAGGAATTTTAATAACTGATAAAGACAATAATATTATTTTGGTTAATAAGGCTTTTACTGAAATTACAGGTTATGAATTAAATGAAATTTATGGAAAAAATCCTTCTGTTTTAACTTCAGGTAAGTATGATTCAGATTTTTATAAAAAAATGTGGGAAGATATAAAAATTAATGGAAAATGGTCAGGAAAGCTTTCGAATAAGAAAAAAGATGGAGAGTTTTATGACGAATATTTAAAAATTTCTACTATTAAAAATGATAATGGAGAAATTGTAAATTATCTAGCTACTTTTAATAGTGGATTTTGATAATAAATTAGCAATTAAAGAGTTTAAAAAAATTACTAAATATTTATAAGGATTATGTTATGGACATTGTAGCACTTTTAACACAAGGTGCTAGTATTTGGTTGTTATTACCAAGTGCTATTATATTAGGAGCATTACATGGCTTAGAGCCTGGTCACTCTAAAACAATGATGGCTTCTTTTATTATTGCTATTAGAGGAACAGTTTGGCAAGCTGTATTATTAGGCGTGGCTGCAACTTTTTCACATACGGCAATTGTATGGATAATAGCTTTAGGTGGATTATATTTTGGTTCACAAATTAATAATGAGCAATTAGAGCCTTATTTACAAGTTTTATCAGCAGTTATTATAATAAGTATATCAATATGGATGTTTATACAAACATATAGACAAGTAAAAGCATGTCACGATCATCATCACGATCATGACCATCACCATGATATGACAGAAGAAGAGTATCAAGATGCCCATGAATTAGCACATGCAAATGAGATTAAAAAAAGATTTGAAAATAAAGAAGTTACTAATTCTCAAATATTATTGTTTGGATTAACAGGAGGATTGATTCCTTGTCCTGCAACAATAACTGTTTTACTTTTATGTTTACAACTAAAAAAGATTACATTGGGTGCTACACTTGTATTTGGATTTAGTATAGGTTTAGCAATAACTTTAGTTGCAACAGGTGTTATATCAGCTCTAAGTGTTAAATATATGAGTAAAAAATTTAGTGGATTTGGGAATATTGTAAGAAAACTACCATACATATCAAGTGCGATAATTTTATGTATAGGTTTATATGTAGGATATATTGGACTTTCGCATTTTTAATTTTATAGATAAAATAAAACTTTTTGAAAAAGTTAGTTGTAAAGTCAGTAAACACAATTACTAGACTTTATAATTTTTTTCACAGTAACTCAGATAAATTTTTTGCAAGTTATTGTTATTCTTTTCAATAGGAAGTAACTTTATTTTTTCCTGTTCTTTTTGAATCATAAAGTAATTTATCAACCCTTCTGTATAAAGAATCCTCTGTATCATTTTCTTTAATCTGAGTAACACCAATACTAATTGTAATTGTTTTATCATTAATTGTATTAAGTCCTTTTTCTACTATTATTCGTAATTTTTCTGCAACTTCAACTGTTATTTCTGAAGTAGTATTAGGAAATAATATAATAAACTCTTCTCCACCAATTCTAAATAAAGAATCACTATTTCTAATATTTTTCTGAATTAAAGATGATAATTCTATTAAAACAAGATCACCAATTCTATGATTATATGTATCATTTATTAATTTAAAATTATCAATATCAAAAAGAAGTATTGAAAAAGGAATTTTAGTTTGATTAAAATAGCTAATTTCATTTTCAATTGCTTCTTCATATGCAAGCCTATTTTTTGTTTGAGTTAAAGCATCAGTTAAAGAACTTAATTGATGTTTTAATAAATTTCTTTGATGTTGAGTAATACCAATTACAACAATTACTAAGTTACTTATATATGACATTAACATTAAAAGAGACTCTTCACTATTTTTACCATAAAAAATATTTTCATTTCTTGCTGATAAAGCAATTAGTTCAATAACTACAAATAATAAAACAAAAGCAACAATATCACCTCTTATTTTAAATGCAAATAGTAACATTATTGCTGGAAGTAAAAATATTAAAAAATGATAAGAAAAAGATAAATAAGTTGTAGAAAAAATAATAATACTAAAAAGCGAAACGATTTTAATTTCATTAAAAGTAATGGCTGCTTTTGAGAAATATTTATAAATTGGATATATTAAAATTAATCCTAATCCATCGGTAAATATTAATAATAAGATATATGAAAAAATCTTATCAAAAGTGATATACTTTCCAAAAAATAGATTAATAGAAATAATAACACTGCTAATAAATGTAGGAATTAAAACACCATACATAATAAAAGGTAAAAAACCTTTAATTGAATCAAATTTATCATCCACATATTTTTTTAAAAGGAAACTAGAAATATAAGGAGCAATCGTATCAGCTAATGCTGATATAGAAGTATGGATTATGGATAAAGATAAATCACCATTTTCCATACCATTAAGATTAGCAAAAAAACTTCCCATAAAAATAAATGGTAAAATTCTTATCCCAAAATGATGAATAAAAATAACTGAAAGTGCAAAAGGAAGCCATAAAAATGTTATATTAGAAGGTTGAAATGAGAAAATCAACATACCATATATAGCAACTAGATAATATACAAATCCTAAAATAGGGAAAATAAATAATCTTGCCAATTTAACTTCTTATTTTTTATTTACATTGTAACACAAAAATAATTTTATTAGATAATTTTTCCAAAAAGATTTTAAAAAAATAATTTTATTCATATAAAATTATTATTAATTTAGAAGGTATTTATAAAAACAGTAAAAAATCTCAAAATTTAATATAGAAGATTGAATTTTAGAAGAGTTTGGATACATAAAAGAGACTGAATTATTATCTGATTTTTGATATAATAACCTAAATATTGCCTAATATATGAGCTTATTTAATACTAACTTTGGATAACAAATGAAAAATAATAAAATTACAATTTTATTTATATTGATATTTTTTATTATTATTTTCATAAGTAACTATTTCTTACAAATAAAAACAGATTCTTTAATAAATGAAAAATATTCAAACATTGCAGATAAAATAAAATCAACTACTAAAGATTTTATTGATGCAAAAAGTGAAGCAAATTTATTTATTGCATTATCTTTAGCACATGATAAAAGATATGTGGATTCAATAGTAAATTCGACTAAGACAGATTTCGATTTAGATAGTTTTTCAGAAATATTAAATAAAAACACTGAATATAAAAATGTATGGATTCAGATTTCTGATTATAAAGGTATAAGTATATATAGAAATTGGACTAAAGAAAGAGGAGATGATTTAACAAAAGTACGTAAAGATATAGTTGAGATGATAAAAAATCCAAAAATTAGATCAACAATAAGTGCTGGTATATATGACATAACTTTTAAATCTATGGTACCGATGTTTAAAGATGATATTTACATGGGAACTATTGAAGTGATTACAAAGTTTAATTCAATAGCTAAACAACTACAAAATAATGGTTTTGAGCCAGTTATGTTAGTTGATAAATCTTATAAAAAGCAAATTAAAGAGCCTTATACTAAGATGTTTGTTGGTGATTATTATGTGGCGAATTTAAATGCTTCTAAACAAAATCAAGACTATATTGAAAAATATGGTACAGAAAAGTTAATTCAGAGTAAAGATAATTACATTATTGATAATAAAAACAATAAATTTATTACCATTTATAGACAAAAAGATATAAATGGCGAAGATATGGCTTACATTGTTCTTTTCTACCCATTAGATGAAATTAGTTTAAAAGATATATATTTCTTTCAAAAATCACTATTAACATTTGTATTTTTATCACTTTTGGGAGTTTTTTTAGCTTTGATGTTACTAAATTCTAGACACAAAAAAGAAAAAATTGAATTACAATCACAGCTTTTATCAAAAGAAGTGGAAGAAAAAAATATTGAGCTTGAAAAACAACATCATTTTTTACAAAGTATTATAAATGGTTTAAATGAATCAGTGATGGTGATTGATAAAAACTATAATGTTTTACTTGCAAATGATTATGCAATGAAGCATAATCATTATCGTATTATTGAGGATAAAGAACATCCAAAATGTTATGAGTTATCACACAATCTAAATAGTTCATGTAATAAAGTTGAGCAATCTTGTCCTTTAATAGATACTTTTAATAAAAAACAGCGTGTAAAAATGATTCACAAATATTTAGATAAAGAGGGAAAAGAGAATTTTGTTGAGCTAATAACTACCCCTTTATATGATAAAAATAATGAGATATACGCTGTTGTTGAAATAGGTCATGATATAACAGACCATTTAAAAATTCAAGAAGAGTTAAGAAAACAAAGGAATATTCTAGATCATCAAGCTCATCATGATGCCCTAACAGATTTACCAAATAGGATTTTATTTAATGATAGATTAGAACAATCTATACAAATGGCAAATCGTAAGAATACAAAAGTAGCAGTGTTGTTTTTAGACCTAGATCACTTTAAAGAGATTAATGATTCTTTAGGACATGAAGTAGGTGATAAAATTTTAAAAACAGTTAGTAAAAGATTAAAAGAGATTATTCGAAAAGAGGATACTATTGCCAGATTAGGAGGGGATGAATTTACTATGATATTAGAGGAGTTATCTCATTCTCAAGATGCTTCATTAGTAGCAAGCAAAATTTTAGAATCTTTATCTAAAGCTGTCCAAATTGAAGAGAATGAGTTATATATTTCAAGTAGTATTGGAATAAGTATCTATCCTGATGATGGATTAGATCCACAAAGTCTTTTAAAGTTTGCAGATTCTGCAATGTATAAAGCAAAAGATGAAGGAAGAAATAACTATCAATACTATAGTTCAGAGATGACAGAGTTGGCATTTGAAAGAATAGTAATGGAAACAGCCATGAGAAGTGGTATTAAAAATGAAGAGTTTATAGTTTATTATCAACCACAAATAAACGGTTTGACGAATCAACTCATAGGTATGGAGGCACTTGTACGATGGAAACATCCTACAATGGGTATTGTTTCTCCAGCTAAATTTATACCTCTTGCAGAATCAACAGGGCTTATAGTTGAGCTTGATAGATATGTTATGAAAACAGCAATGAATCAAGTGTCACAATGGTATAAAGATGGATTAAATCCTGGAATTCTTGCAATGAACCTTGCAGTTAAGCAGTTAAAACAAAATGATTTTATAGATACATTTCAAAGTTTGATGAAAGAGACAAATTGCAAATCTGAGTGGTTAGAACTTGAAGTTACAGAAGGTCAGATTATGTCCCATCCAGAAGAAGCTATAGAAATACTTCAGCGAGTTAGTAATTTAGGAATAGAATTAGCAGTTGATGACTTCGGAACAGGGTATTCGTCATTAGCCTATCTTAAAAAACTACCAATTAATAAACTCAAAATAGACCAAGCCTTTGTAAGAGGATTACCAGAAGATGAAGAAGATATTGGAATTTCAAGAGCTGTTATCGCACTTGCAAAAAGTTTACGTCTTAGAGTTATAGCAGAAGGTGTAGAGACTAAAGAGCAAAGAGATTTTTTAGTTGAAAATGGTTGTGAGAATATTCAAGGATATTTTTACTCAAAGCCTATTCCTGCTTATGAGATAGAGAAGATACTTAAAGATGGTTTTAAGGGCTAAATCATCAAAAACATCTCAAAATGCAATATAAAACACATCATAAACACAAATAAGATATAATTTATCCTATGAGTAAATTTATAGTTCAATCAGAATATTCTCCAAGTGGAGACCAACCAAAAGCAATAAAAGAGTTAAGTAATAGTATAAAAAATGGAAATAAATATAATACACTTTTAGGAGTAACTGGAAGTGGAAAGACTTATACTATCGCTAAAGTTATAGAAGAAGTACAAAAGCCAACTCTTATTATGACACATAATAAAACCCTAGCAGCACAGCTATATAGTGAATTTAAACAATTTTTCCCAAACAATCATGTGGAGTATTTTATCTCTTACTATGATTATTATCAGCCTGAGGCTTATATCCCAAGAAGTGATTTGTTTATAGAAAAAGATAGCTCTATAAATGAAGAGTTAGAACGACTGCGACTAAGTGCCACAGCCTCACTTCTATCGTTTGATGATGTTATTGTAATAGCTTCAGTTTCAGCTAACTATGGTTTGGGAAATCCAAGCGAATATAAAGCAATGGTTCAGCGAATAGAAGTTGGCTTTGAGTACTCTCAAAAGCAGTTTTTATTGAAGCTTGTTGAGATGGGTTATAAAAGAAATGATAAGTTTTTTGATAGGGCAGATTTTAGAGTAAATGGAGATGTAATCGATATTTTCCCTGCTTATTTTGAAGATGAGTTCATAAGAGTTGAGTTTTTGGGTGATGAGGTAGAGTCTATTTCAAAACATGAACATCTTACAAACAATAGAGTAAAAGATTTAGATGAAGTAATCATATATTCTGTAAATCCTTTCGTTGTTTCAAATGACAAACTAGCAACTGCTGTAAAACAAATAGAAGAAGAACTTGATGACAGACTAGAGTTTTTCCAAAAAGAGCAAAAACTCGTGGAGTATCAAAGACTAAAACAAAGAGTTGAGTTTGATCTAGAAATGATTGAGGGAACTGGTATGTGTAAGGGTATAGAAAACTATGCCAGACATCTTACAGGTCAAAAACCTGGTGAAACACCATATTCACTTTTAGATTATTTTGAGCAAATGGGTAAGGATTTTTTACTTGTTGTTGATGAGTCTCATGTGTCACTTTCACAATTTCGAGGAATGCACGCAGCAGATAGAAGTAGAAAAGAGGTACTTGTGGAGTATGGATTTAGACTTCCATCTGCACTTGATAATAGACCTTTAAAGTTTGATGAGTTTATAAATAAAGCACCTCATTATGTTTTTGTAAGTGCAACTCCAAATGAGTTAGAACTGGAGATGAGTTCAGTTGTAGCAGAGCAAATCATTCGACCAACAGGACTTCTTGATCCGATTATTGATATTGTGGATAGTGAATTTCAAGTAGAAAAACTTCACGATGAAATAAAAAAAGTTATAGCTAAGAATGAAAGAGTTTTAGTGACAGTTTTAACTAAAAAAATGGCAGAAGAACTTGCATCTTATTATGCAGATTTGGGAATAAAAGTAAAATATATGCATAGTGAAATTGATGCAATAGAGAGAAATCAAA
>CAZDFZ010000068.1:0-8078 GCA_964504855.1 uncultured Aliarcobacter sp. | reverse complement strand
ACTCATAATCCATACCAAATAAGATTTGAATTAATTTTCCAGCTCCAACCATTTGTGCAATTAAGTATAAAGTAACAACAGATAATGAACCAAATGCAGCTAAAATTCTAATCTCTTTTTGAGATAATCTATAAGCAGCAATATCAGTAAATGTAAATTTACCTAAGTTTCTTAATTTTTCAGCCATTAAGAATAAAATTACTGGCCAACCAACTAAGAATCCAATAGCATAAACTAAACCATCATATCCATTTAAGTAAATCATTCCAGAAATACCAAGGAAAGAAGCAGCAGACATATAATCTCCAGCAATTGCAAGACCATTTTGGAATCCTGTAATTCCTCCACCAGCAGTATAGAAATCTGAAGCAGATTTAGTTTTACTAGCTGCCCATTTTGTAATACCTAAAGTTCCAGCAATGAATAATAAGAACATTGCGATAGCAGGAATATTTAAATCCCTTTTTCCTTCAAATGATGCATCTCCAGCTGCGAAAAGCCCTAATGCAAGTAAAGATAAGATTGCGAATATTTTAAACATTATAAAAGATCCTTTACATCGTTTTTGATTGACATTTCTAGTTCTTCAAATTCATTATTTGCTCTAGAAACATAAATTAATGTTGTGATAAAACTAATCACAATAATTGCAGCACCAATAGGGTAAGCAACAGTCATAACACCTGCACCAATTTTTACTGCTAATAATTCTTTATTAAAAGCAATTACAAGTACAAAACTGTAAAACATAACTAAAACAAAAATCGAAAGTTTTAAAGCAAAAGAATTTCTTTTTGAAACTAACTCATTATATTTAGGATTAGATTTAATTTTTTTTACTAAGTCTTTATCCATCATTTCCTCCTAAGATTTAGATCGTAATTAAACGTACTGTGTAATATTAAACTATTAAAGTTGCAACAACATAGCATTTAATTAAATTTTGTAAAAAAATGATGATAAATATGAAAAATTAGTTTTTTATGTTAGAAAATAAGATGTTTAAAGTAGAAAAAAGCTTATTTTATAGGCTTTTCTAATTTTAAAAACATCATTGCAGTCATGATTGCATCATTAAGTGCATCATGTTTTCCTAGTCGTGGAATATCAAGATTCTTTAAAATAGTGTCAAATCTTAAGTCAATAAATTGATAATCACTTCTTTTTCTTCTAGTTTTATAATACATTGCTGATACTTCAATAGTTTTATTTGGTAATTTTATACCTAAATACTCTTTTGTATATTTTGAAATTATTGCCACATCAAATTTGATGTAATAGCCAATAATAGTACGACTACCAATAAAATCTAATAATTGATAAATTCCTTCTTTCGCATCAAGACCATTTTCTAAATCAACAGGCCTTATATGATGTATTTTTATAGATTCAGGATTGATATTTTTTGATGGTTTTAAAAAAATGTTAAAAGTTTTTCTCATTAAAATTTTATTTTCTTTGATATAAACAGCTCCAATAGAGAGTATTTCATCTTTTTTGGGATTTAGTCCACTTGTTTCACAATCTAAACAAACATACTCATTTGGAATTGCTTTATCAAATAAGAAATCAAATTTTTTATCTTTTAATCTTTTTTTATTTATATTCTTAAAAAAAATATCAAACATTTAAAGAATCTTATCAATCTTAAATGAGAAAGATATGAATTTTTTGAATTCGTTTATAATTTTAAATGAATCTTTTAATAAATCTCTTTCTATTTTACTTAAAGTATCTGTATCAATTTCATTATTTATTTTATTTCCATTGTAAATAGATTTTAGATGATTTTTTAATCTTAATGTATTTACAAAATCAAATGCTTCAAGCAATTCTTGAGCTTTTTCTTTTTCTAATATTTTTTTGTCTTCAAGTATTTTTATTCTTTTTATTGTAGTTGTTTCTTTTATTTTTTCTCTTAATGCTAAACTTCTAATACCTTGAACAATAGGAAAAACAGCAGCTTTTTTTATATCAATATGATGAATTTTTGTCATAAAATTTGTAATTGTTGTTGGAGTATCAAAAGCAAGTGTTGCTTTTGCAAAATATGCCATAAAAACACTTTTATCATGTAATTTATTAAATAAATCATCTTTTAAATTTATTAGTAATTCTTTATTTCCTGCAACTGCAAATGAATCAAGAAATATTGCAAAATCCATATAATTTTGAATAGCAGGAGACTCTATCCATCTTGCAATCTCTTTTTTATAATCATCTACTGTTTTACACCAAAAAGAGTTTGAAACCATAATATTACCTTCACATGAGGGATAACCAAAATCAATTAAGTGATTTGATATTTTTTCCATATAAGGTCTATATTGTTCGACATCGATATTATTTTTTATCACAAGTGCATTGTCTTGATCTGTTTTGATTATTTGCTCATTTCGTCCTTCACTTCCCATAACAATTAAACAAGCATTATTTTGAAGCTCATTTGGTAAAACCAATGAATATAATTTTTTATAAATTTTTGTATTTAATTGACCAATAAGATTTGATATATGATTTACTTTTACACCTTTTGAATGAAGAGCAGTGATAATATCTAGTAAATTTTTACTTGCATCTTTTAAATCTTCAATATTTTTTGCTTTTTTTATTTTAGAATCAACAACATAAGTATGATTTGCAAAGTGTGAAAGAACATCTATTTGTTCTAATATTCCTATCATTTCATCATTATCATTTATTACACCAACTCTTTTTATATTTTTTTTAATTAAGATAGTTAATGCTTCAAATAAATAATCATCATTTTTTACAGTTAAAAGAGGAAAAGTTGCAATATCTTTAACAGGAATTGTCAAATCTCTTTTTTCTAATAAAACTTTTGTTTTTAATATTGAATCAGTAATTATTCCATATTGATTAGTATTGGTTTTTACTATAATTGTAGAAGTTCTATTTTCCATCGATTGTTGTATAGCATCAAGTAATTTAGTATTTTCATTAAATATACAAGCTTCATGGATTAGAGTATCTTGAACTTTTGCAATCATAAAAGATGATAATAAAGATGTATATTCTTTATCTTTTAGAGTTTGAATCTTATTTACCAAATCATTTAAAAAATAGTCTTTAAATAGTTGATTTTCTTCGATTAATTTTAAAAAAATCTTTTTGTCAATTTCATAGCAAATCAAATCTTCAAAAACTTTAAAACTATTATCACACTTACCATAAATCAATGAATTTGAATCAAATGAATCTTGATGTTGGTAGTCCATTAAGATAATATCTTCATTTGAATATTCGTAAACAGAACCTTTTATGATAATAAAAAAATAGTTAGGTATTTTTTCTGGACTAATTAAAATAGTATCTTTTGGATAGTATGCAATATCCATATGTTTTATGCACATATCCATTTGAACAGAAGTTAGAACTTGAAAAGGATGAATATTAGAAAGAAAAGTTTTTTGGTCTTGAATACTCATTTGTTTTTCTAATACTCTATTGATGCATTTGCACCAGAAGGAATCCTAATTTTCTCCACAAGTTCTTGTATATATTCAGGTGGGGGAGGCGTCATTCTTGATACAGTATAAGCTACAATTAAATGTAATAAGGTACCTAATGTTCCAATTCCTGTAGGACTAATTCCAAATAGATAATCTTCTGGAACTCCACCTAAGAAAGTAAAATAAACAATATATCCAAATGTAAAGCTAAGTCCTACAATAATACCTGTTATTGCACCTTCTTTATTCATTCGTTTATCAAATATACCAAGAATGATACTAGGGAAAAATGCAGCAGCAGCCAAACCAAATGCAAAAGCAACAACTTGAGCAACAAAAGCAGGGGGATTAATTCCTAAATATCCAGCTATTAATATTGCAACAATAGCAGAAATTCTAGCTAAAATTAATTCACGATTTTCACTCAATGTTGATCTATTAGTTAATTTATCTTTGAATATGATTTGTCCCATTAAATCATGTGATATTGATGATGCAATCACAAGTAATAATCCAGCTGCTGTTGATAAAGCAGCGGCTAGACCACCTGCTGCTATAAGTGCAATTACCCAATTAGGTAAATTTGCGATTTCAGGATTTGCTAAAATCATAATATCTTCATCAACATACAATTCGTTGATAATGCCATTATTTTTCATTACTTCATTTTGATTTATGCTAGATTTACCATTTATTGTTAGTCTATGCCCATCTTCTGCTTTTAAAGATTCATCAAAAACAGGTTTACCACCTTTTGCGTCAAATGCTAATCCTGAAGCATATTGAATTTTACCGTCACCATTTCTATCATTCCATGCTAATAAACCAGCATTTTCCCATGTATGAAACCATTTTCCACTATTTAATGTTCCATCTAAATTTTTAGATTCTTCAGTTATAAAAGATTTATATTCAACATTTTGAACATTTTTAATTAAATTAATTCTTGAAAAAGAAGCTACAGAAGAGATTGTTGTGTACATTAAAACAATAAATAACAAAGCCCATCCAGCAGATACTCTTGCATCTTTAACTGTTGGAACAGTAAAAAATCTAACTATAATATGAGGTAAACCAGCAGTTCCCAGCATCAAAGCAGCTGCAACCATAAAAGTGTTCCATAAATTACCTGGTTGAGTGTAGGCTTTAAATCCTAAGTCTAAAAGTGCTTGATCAAGAGCATGTAGCAAATAAGTACCTTCTGGTATAACTTGAACACCTGTATCAAAAGCAAAAGTAATTTGAGAAAAAATTCCCAATTGAGGTAAAAAAGTATCTGTTATTTGAATTGATAAAAATATAGCAGGAATAGTATATGCAAAAATCATAACCACATATTGAGCAACCTGAGTATAAGTAATACCTTTCATTCCTCCAATTACAGAGTATAAAAATACAATGCCCATTCCAATCATTACACCCAAATTAATGTCAACTTGCATAAATCTTGAAAAAACTATACCTATTCCTCTCATTTGTCCTGCAATATAAATAAACGAAATAAATATTACAGAAATAATCGCAACAAATCTAGCCATATCAGAATAGTATCTATCACCAATAAAATCAGGAATTGTAAACTTACCAAATTTTCTTAAATATGGTGCTAAAAGCATAGCTAGTAAAACGTATCCACCTGTCCAGCCAATTAGATAAGCACTACCATCAGATCCTTGAAAGGAAATAATACCAGCAAGAGATATAAATGAAGCAGCAGATAACCAATCAGCTGCTGTTGCCATACCATTAGCAACAGGATTAACACCATTTGAAGCTATATAAAAATCTTTTGTTGAATCAGCTTTTGCCCATAATGCTATACCCACATAAATGGCAAAAGAGATACCAACAAATAGATAAATTTGTGTCTCTAAGGTCATCTTAATTCCTTATTCATTTACACCATATTTTTCATCTATTTTACTTATAGTTTTCACATATATAAAAACTAAAATAACAAATATATACATTGAACCTTGTTGTGCGAACCAATAACCTAATTTAACACCTGAAAATTCAATAGCATTTAATTCATTTATAAATATTATTCCTGTACCAAAAGAGAATATAAACCATACAGCTAAAAGTTTTACAATTATTGAAATATTTTCTCTCCAATATGCTTGTGCTTTTTCCGAATCCATATTTATTCCTCCTTTGTATTTTTTGAATATACTAAATTGGGAATTATAATAGCTTTGAATAGCAAAAGTGTAGCAATAAGGTATTTTTTAAAGAGTTATTAAGAATTTTTTGAGTTAAAACTCAAAAAATATTTTTATGCAGAGTAATATCTATCGATTTTATATCCTAGACCACGAATATTTTTTATAAAATCTTCTTTAAGTGCTTTTTTTAATCTTGAAATTTCTGCTCTGATTGTTGGATTATCAATATCTTCACCATCCCAAATATCTTCCCTAAATCTCTCAAAATCAACAATCATATTAATATTTAATGCAAGAATATGAATTATCTCTAATTGTTTTTTAGTAAGATTTTGTGGTTCACCATTAAAATATAAAGTTTGTTTATCTTTTGAATAAGAGTAGTTTTCAGAAAATCTGATGTGAGAAGTATTATTTTGTTCTTTTTTTAGAATTTGATTGATTTTAATACCCAATTCACCTAAATGAAAAGGTTTTTTGATATATTCTCTACATCCAAGATTGTATGCTTTTGAAATATCTTCAATATCAATTAATGCAGAAATAAAAATTGTTGGAATATATATTTTTTTACTGTTTAATTCAGCTAAAATCTCAAAACCATCTTTTGTAGGAACATTTATATCTAATATAAGTAAATCAAAGGAATTATTTGCAACAACATCAAGTACTTCTTGTCCATCACTAAAACTTTCAACCATATGACCAATATTCTTTAAATATTCACTAATGGCATTATTAAGCATCAATTCATCTTCAAGTAGTAATATCTTCATTTATTTTAAACCTATAAGTAAATTTTGTCTCTTTTTCATTTGAATCTAGATAGATTATAACTAAACTTTTATCACAAATCTCTTTTACTATTCTTAATCCAAGTCCAAAACCACCACGTGAGTTATTTTCCCTATAAAAATCATCAAAAATTTTCTCTTTATTCTCTATTTTATTTGAATTTGTAGTCACACTAAATTCAACTTCTTCATCATTTAAATAATCTAAGTTTACAATAATAGGTGAATTAGCAAATGAATATTTTATAGCATTAGATAAATTATTATCTATGATTCTTTGTAGTTCTGTATTATTAAATTTTATATAAATATCATCTTCAATTGTTGATCTAAAATACAAAGAATTTGAGTTGGCAATTTCATCAAAAAAACTTAATCTGGCAGTTAAAATTTTAGAAAAATCTAAATACTCTTTTTCATATACAACCCTATCTTTTTTTACTAAATAAGATAAATCATCGTAGATATATTGGATAATTTTTGAACCAGATTCAATATTTGTTATATATTTATTATTTGGAATTTTCATTTTTAATAAATCTATATTAGTTTGAATTATAGATAAAGGAGTATTTATTTCATGAACAGAGTTTTTAATAAATTTTTTTTGTGATTCAACAAGATTTGTTAACTCTTTAGTTTTTTCATTTACTTTATATTCCAAATTTTTGTTTAAATCTTCAAGCATATTTGTTTTAAGTTTAATATTATTCATAGCATCTGTTGCGTAGTTTGCAATAACTTTAAATTCTCCAAAAATAATTCTATTTTGATTAATAGGATCATTGTTTTTTTGTGATTCTTTAAAATATTTACCAATTTCTTTAACATCATTTACAATCAATATTGTGGCATTTTTGTAGATAAAAATAGAGTAAAGAATAAGCATAATTGTAAGAGAACTTATTTGTAATGTGTAGTTTGAAATTTTTTGATTATACTCTTCCTCTTTTATTTTTACTAGTTTATCAATTTCATCTAAATAAACACCTTTTCCTATAGTCCAATTCCATTTATTATAAGAAAGTGCATAAGAAATTTTGTTTGTTTGTTTTCCAATTTCTGGTTTATACCAAATATATTCAACATAATCACCAAATTTCTTTTTAGATGCTTTTATCAATTCCTGAATAACTAATTTCCCATTAGCATCTTTTGTATCAAAAAAATTATGTCCCACATTGTTTCTTGATACTGTATCTTCAATTAGTTTACCATTGAAATCATATATAAAAATATATTCATTAGGATTTTCACTAACTTTTAATTTTTCAATGATTTGTATTACTTCTTTTTGAATTTCTTCTTCTGTTTTTTTATTCTTAAATGTTTCATTATAGTAGTCAATAAAATCAATAACATAATTAACATGGTTTTTAATAAGTTCTTTTTGATTGTTTGTATAGTCAGTTTTTAAAGTATGTATTTTTTCTTGTAATTCTCCATGAGCATTACTTATAATTACAAAAGTAAACGAAGCGATTAAAACAATAATAAATAAAATACTATAAACAATTAGATGATATAAACTTTTAGCTTTTAACAAAAAAATCCTTTTTATAAAAATAAGGATAGGATATCAAAACTTTGATGAGATTTTACTTTGAAGAATTTGTAAGTGGCGCGGTTGAAGGGACTCGAAC
>CAZDFZ010000067.1:0-8108 GCA_964504855.1 uncultured Aliarcobacter sp. | reverse complement strand
ATGCTTCATATGGAAGTAATCAAAGAAAGACTTGAGCGAGAATTTGACTTAGATTTAATTGCAACTGCACCAACAGTTGTTTATGAAATCTTAAAAACAGATGGTTCAAGAATTTCAATTCAAAATCCAAGTGAAATGCCAGCACCAAACTATATTGATACTATTTTTGAACCTTATGTAAAAGCAACTATTTTAGTACCTGATGAGTTTTTAGGAAATGTTATAAAACTTTTAAATGACAAAAGAGGTAATCAAAATAAAATGGATTATATTGGAAAAAGAGTTTTACTTGATTATGATATTCCAATGAATGAAATTGTAATGGATTTTTATGATAAATTAAAATCAACAACAAAAGGATACGCATCTTTTGATTATGAACCTGTTGGATTTAGACCAGGTATTTTACAAAAACTTGATATAAAAGTTGCGGGGGAAGTTGTAGATGCACTTTCAATTATTGTGCCTGAGAATAAAGCTCTTGTAAAAGGAAGAGAGTTTATCAAAGCTCTAAAAGAGTTAATTCCAAGACAACTTTTTGAAGTTGCAATTCAAGCTAGTATTGGAAATAACGTAATAGCAAGAGAGACTGTAAAATCAACAGGTAAAAACGTAACTGCAAAATGTTACGGTGGAGATATTACAAGAAAAAGAAAATTACTAGAAAAACAAAAAGCTGGTAAAAAAAGAATGAAAGCAATAGGAAAAGTTAATGTTCCTCAAGAAGCTTTCATGGCTGTTTTAAAAATCTGATTTTATATAATTATAGAATTTAATAAAATAAATTCTATAATTATTTCTATGATATGTCTAACTTGTAAAAATCTTTCATTTCAACTTATTTGTAAAGATTGTCAAAACAATCTTTTAACACCTTCATTTCATAAAAGAGAGATTGAAAATGGCTTTTTTAATTACTCTTTTTATACTTTATCTGAACTAGAAGATTTGATTTCTTCAAAATACCATTTCCATGGTGATAGAGTTTTTAATATTTTAGCAAAACTATCATTTGCAAAATTTGCTCAAAATTTTGATTTTTCTTTACAGATTTTGGCAATTCCAATTGATGATCATACTAGACATAATTTTTCACATACTGCAATTTTGGCTAAGCATTTAAAATCCTCAATTATAACTCCAAAATATAACTGTTTGAAAGCTAAAAATATAGTCAAATATGCAGGAAAAGATTTAGAATTTAGACAAAAAAATCCAAGAAAATTTGAACTTACAAATATAACAAATCAAATGACAATTTTATGTGATGATTTAATCACAACAGGTGCTACAATTATTCAAGCAAAAAAAGCTCTTGAGAAAAAAAATAATCAAGTTCTCTTTTCTTTAACATTGGCTGATGCAAAACTTTAGTATAATCTTTTTTTTACAAAAGGCAAGAAAGTGATAGGAATTATTGATTACAATATGGGAAATTTAGCAAGTGTTTACAACGCTTGTCACTTAATAGATGCAAAAGCAACTATTGTTAAAAATCCTGAAGATTTAAAAAATTTTGATAGGGTAATATTGCCAGGTGTGGGTGCATATAAAGATGCGATGGAACACTTAATCCAAACAGGTATGAATGAAGCTGTTTATGAATATGCAAAAAGTGGAAAACCAATGATTGGTATTTGTCTTGGAATGCAATTACTATTTGAAAGTTCAACAGAATTTGGTCACACTGATGGATTAGGTTTAATTGATGGAAAAGTTATAAAATTTGATAAGTCAAAAATGAATGAAGATTTTAAAATTCCTCATATGGGTTGGAATACAATTGTAAATAAAGAGCATCCATTATTTGAAGGATTACACAATCCTTATTTATATTATGTACACTCTTTTCATGCTGTTACAAGTGAGAAAAATATCATAGGAAGTACTACTTATGGTTATGAATTTACAAGTGCTGTAAATAAAGAGAATATTTATGGGTTTCAACCTCATCCTGAGAAATCACATGATAATGGACTTAAAATTTTAAAAAACTTCATAAATATTAAATAAAAGGATATTTAATGAAAACTATAGCAATAACAGGTGCGAGTGGTTTTGTAGGAACAAATTTAACTAGATATTTTGGAAATCTAAATTATAAAATAATTCCTATTTCAAGAGATATTTTAAATAATGAACAAAAACTAAAAACTGTTTTAGAAGAGTCCGATGTTATTATAAATTTAGCAGGTGCTAATATTATTGGAAAATGGACCCCAAAATACAAAGAACTTTTATACTCAAGTAGAATCGATACTACAAAAAAAGTAGTAGCTGCATTAAATCAAATTACTGATAAAAATAAACTCTTAATTTCAACTTCTGCTGTTGGTATATATGATAATAAATCTACACATGATGAAAATGGTACATTTGCAAATGATTTTTTATCAAATCTTTGTCAAGATTGGGAAAAAGAAGCACTAAAAGCAAAATCTTCAAATGTAAAAGTATCAATTTTTAGATTTGGAATAGTTTTAGGTCAAGGTGGTGGTGCGTTTGCTAAAATGATAACTCCTTTTAAATTTGGACTTGGTGGAGTTATTGGAAGTGGGAATCAAGCATTCTCATACATTCATATTTCAGATTTGTTAAGAGCTTATGAATTTGTAATTGAAAATAATTTTGAAGATATTTTCAATCTAACAGCCCCAAAACCTACTACAAATCTGTTTTTTACAAAAATGTTAGGAAAAGCTTTAGGAATGCCAACTATTTTACCTGTTCCTGAATTTGTTTTAAAAATTTTATTTAGTGAAGGTGCAAAAGTTTTAACAGATGGTCAAGATGTTATACCAAAAAAATTACTCTCTTTAGGCTTTAAATTTGATTACAATGATATTAAAGAGACTGTATATGGATTGGTTATTTAAAAAAACATATAAAAGGAAAGGATAAAAATGGATATTTTACCAGCGATTGATTTAAAAGACGGAAAAGCTGTAAGACTAAGCAAAGGACTTATGGATAGTGCAAAAATCTACTCTGATGAACCTTGGCAAGTTGCTAAAAGATTTGAAGAGTTAGGTTCAAAATGGGTTCATATTGTTGATCTAAATGGAGCATTTGCAGGAAAACCAGCAAACTTAGAGCAAATAAGAAAAATTAGAGAAAACTGTAATCTAAAAATAGAACTTGGTGGTGGAATCAGAGATGAAGAGACTATCAAGATGTATGTAGAACTTGGAGTTGATAGATTGATACTTGGTTCAATTGCTGTTAAAGATCCTCAATTTGTAAAAGATATGGCAGCAAAGTATCCAATAGCTGTTGGAATTGATGCTATGAATGGAATGGTTGCAGTTGAAGGATGGGCTGAAGTATCTACAATGGAAGCTACTACCTTAGCTCGTGAATTTGCAAATGCTGGTGTTCAAGCTATTATTTGTACAGATATAAGCAAAGATGGAATGCTATGTGGTGTAAATGTTGAGTTTACTGAATCTATTGCAAAAGCATCTGGAATTGATACTATTGCAAGTGGTGGAGTAAAAGATATAAATGACATCATAAACTGTAAAGCAAATGGAAATATAGCTGGAGTAATCGTAGGAAAAGCATTTTATGAAGGGACACTTGATTTAGAAGAAGGCTTCAAAGTACTATAAATGTGCTTTGTAATTTCACTCATTTTTTCAGCCTTGGCATATACATTTTTTCAAGATGGGAATATGCAAGGCTTCTATCTTAATCTAATAATTTCACTTATGTTTATTTTAATAATGTTGAGAAATATTTTAGTTACAAAAAAAGAAAAAGAGAAATAACATTTTATATTCTATTAAATCTTTAATATACAAATAAAATAATTTTATGATATCATAATGAAAATGTTTTATGAAGGTTAAATGATGAATTCAAATAAAAAAATAACTCTGATCATTTTTAGTATGGTTTCTTTATTAACAATAGTAATTGTAGCTTTAGTTGCTATTGGATCTAGGCAAACAGGTTATGAAAGTGCAATAAAGAGAGCTTATTTAACAGCTGATATTGTAAAAAAATCTTTAACTTCTCATATGATTAATGGTAATATGGATCAAAGAGATACTTTTTTAAATAGTATAGCACAGTTAAAAGAAGTAGAAGATTTATGGATAGTTAGATCAAAAAAAGTAAGTGATCAATTTGGAATATCTAAATTAGGAAATGAAAAACCAAGAGATTTTATTGATCAAGAAGTTTTAAATACAGGTAAAGAAAAAATATCTACGAGTGAATCTTTAAAAGATGCATCATTAAGAATCACCATTCCTTATACTGCATCAGCACTGGATAAACCTAATTGCTTATCTTGTCATAATGCAAAAGAAGGTGAAGTTTTAGGAGCAATATCTTTAAAATTTGATATTCAAGATGATAGGATTTCAAGTGTTGCTATTTTGCTTAATGTTATAGCAATAATTTCATTATTTTTAATAGTTATATTAGTTTATATAAGCAAAAGAATTCAACCTTATACAAATTCTTTTGATGGAATTACACAAGTTTTAAAACAAGTTCATGATGGAGATTACTCTGTTAGGGCAAAAGAAGGTGTTTTAAAAGAAGATAAAGAAGCTTCTTTATGGTTAAATGAGATTATAGAAAAACTTGAAACAGTATTGACAGGTATTGAAAAAAATCTTACAGCATTTGTTCATAATAGAGCCTCAAATGTTAACAATGATAAATTATTATCAGCAAAAGAGATAATTGAAGATATTTCAGAAATTTATAATTATAAAAAAACCATAGAAACTGATTTATCAAAAGATGATATTTATTATAGATTAGTTCTTGTTTTAAGAGATAAATTACAAATTAAATCTTTTTATATATTTGAAAATGATTTAATAAAAGATGAAAGAAATATAGTTTTTAGTACAAAAGATATTAAACCATGTTGTGGAATTAATAAAAATGTAAAAGAACAATGTCGAGCAGAAAGAACTGATACTATTGTTTTATCAGAAAATTTTCCTGAGATTTGTAGAGTTGCAACTTGTAAAAATTGTACTGATTATCTTTGTATCCCATTTTTAATAAATGAACAAAAAAGTGTAACTGTTCATATATTATCACAAGATAAAGAGGATTTAAAACATATAAAATATCAAATTGGCATAATAAAAAAATATCTTGAAGAAACTAAACCAATCCTAGAAAGTAGAATGTTAATGGATGTTCTAAGAGAGAGAAATTTAGTTGATGGCTTAACAGGTCTTTATAATAGAAAATATTTAGATGAATTTATTGATAAAAAAATGCCTCATGAACTAGAAAAAGGAACAACTTATGCGGTTATGTTCTTAGATATTGATTACTTTAAAATGGTAAATGATACTTATGGACACGATGCAGGAGATGCTATTTTACAAAAACTTTCAAGAACAATGAAAGAATCAATTAGTGAAAAAGAATTCATTATTAGATTTGGTGGAGAAGAATTTTTAATTATTATGAAAAATCCAACACCTGAAAGTGCAAATGAACTTGCTACTAAAATAAATAATGAATTTGGAAAATTAATATTTACATTTAATAATGTTACATTCAGTAAAACAGTAAGTATAGGTTATGCATTTTTTCCAACTGATACTGATCAAATTTGGAAATGTATTAAGTTTGCAGATTTGTGTTTATATGAAGCAAAAGAGACAGGAAGAAATAAAGTTATAAGATTTACTCCTGATTTACTAAAAGATGGGGATAAAGAAAATTATTAATAAAAGAGGTTAATTTCACCTTCTTTTATTTCTCCAGCATCGTATAATGTAACTCTAACCCTTTTGAAGTTGCTACAAATCCATTTACATTTATAGTTCCATCGTGTACCATTTTATGATGAACTTTGCAAAGTGGGATTAGATTATATTTATGATTTGCATTTATATGACCTATAAATCCATCTTTATTTGCACGTGCCTGTTCTTTTATATGATGTACATCATCACAAGATTTTCCACAAATAACACAACTTGAAGCAAAAACACTATTGTTATATTTTGATGTTTTTCTTTGAGTTAATCTCTCTATTGAAGAGTAGTCATCAGTCAATCTTTTTCTTATTTCATTTGCTACACTTAAAAATTCTCTATCCATATGAAGTGATTTTGCATACTCTAATCCATACATAGAAGAACCACTTCCATAAGCTAATTTTCTATCAAAAATAAGTTTATCTTCATCATCTTTATACATAACAGATAGGTGAAGAGAGATTATATTTTTTAGTTTTTGAATTTCTTCAATTTCTGGTAATTGATGTAAGTGCGTGGCAAATACAAATATAGCTTCGAGCTTTGCTAGTTTTAAAATTGCACTTGCGACGATACTTAATCCACTCATAGTTTCCGTACTATGAGAAATTTCATCTCCTAAAATAAGTGAATTTTTACTAGCTCTATTAAATATATTTTTTAACTCCAACATCTCAACTGCAAAAGATGAAAGTCCTTTTGCTATATTATCAGCTCCACTAATTCTTGTATAAACTGCATCAAAAATTGAAAATCTCATAGACTTACAAGGCACATAAAATCCAGCTTGAGCCATAATAACAGATATTCCAATAGCTTTCATAAGTGAAGATTTACCAGAAGAATTTATACCAAAAAGTAAAACTCCGTGCATTTTGTTATTGTACATATTAACAGGATTTGAGTTTTTGATTATCACATTATCTTTATACTCATTTGAAGCAAGACTTAGTTCTCCCAAAATCACATCATTTGGTACATAAATACCTTGTTCTTCATTTGCTTCAATTATTGGATGTCTTAAATCAATAAGCTCTAAGAAGTTTTCATCATCTTTTGTTTTTACTATTTTTGGGCATGTATAGTTATATTTTTTTGATGTTTTGATGTTTGAAACTGTTAAATCAACTTCTGCTATAAACTGCACTAGTTCTTGAAGTAATGTTGCAAACTTTTTCTCAAACTCCCCTATTTTTTCTTTGAAAACAAGTTTATTTAGTTCAACTATTTTTTTTAGATTGTGTACATACTTATCAGATACATCTTCAGTTAATTTACAAAAAATCTTCACAGAATTTGTTTGAACTTTTACAATAAAATCTTTAAAAAGATGCAATTCATCATCAACAATCAAGTGTGAATTCATTAATTCTTGTTTGATTAAATTGAATCTATTTTTAGTTAAAGTGATAAAAAATCCCTCTTTATCAAGTCTATTTATTCCCACAAAATTTGAATCATCACTTTTGATGTAAGATAAAATATGATTTTTTAAAATCTCTAATTTTGAATATAAGATTTCATTTTGGGCATTTAATTCATCAATTTGAGTGTTTATTCCCTCGCTTATCATATTTGCATCAACATCTTTTAGCATATATTTTCCACTCACACTCAAATCAAATGTTGAATCAATAGATTGAATAAACAAAGTCAAATCAGCACTACTACAAGGAGGAGTTATAAATTTATAATTTTCCATAAATGTCACAACTTCTTTGATACTTAAAAGTGAATCATAAAGATAGTTTAGCTCAAATGGATGAAGCCTATTTAGTTTTATTCTACGTGTTAATCTCTCTATATCATAGATGTTTGATAGTTCATTTTCAATTGGTGCATGATAATCATACAACTCTTTAGATAGAGCATAACGTCTAAGTAACTCTTTACTATCTTTTACAGGATGAGTAAGTCTCTCTTTTAAAAGCCTTTTACCCATAGCTGTTGAAGTATTATTTATTAATTTTAATAAACTTGGATTGTGAGTTGTTTCTATCACATTTAATTGCTCAAGAGCATTGTTTCCAAGATATATATATTTACTAATATCTAGTTTTTGAGGATGTGATAATTTTTGAACTATATTTGAATCATGTCCAATTACAAAATCTATTAATACTGCAAGTGATTCAGTACTAAGTGGAACTCTTTCCATATCAAGATGTTCAATAGAAGTTAAAAGGGATTCTATATTAAATACATTTTTAAAAAGTTCATTTTGATACGATATTTTTGGTCTAAAGTGTCCTATATGAAAAGTTTTTAAAGATAACTCTAAATAATCAATAACCTCTTTTTGATTTATATTTTTATCTGCAAAAGTTACTATAATCTCACTTGTTTTATGCATATTCATATAAT
>CAZDFZ010000066.1:7727-8157 GCA_964504855.1 uncultured Aliarcobacter sp. | reverse complement strand
AAAATTGGTTCCACCACTTCCAGAAACTGCAAGTGATAGCGCAAAAGAGTCTTTTATTAAAACTTATAACACAATGGAAAAAAAACTTCTTGATGGAACTTTGGATGATAAAAAAATAGAAATTGAACTTCCTAAAAAAACTCATGTTGAAATTATAGATTCATCTATGCCTTTTGATATGAGCTCTATGCAAGAAAGCCTAAATAAAATGTTAGGTGGTCTTAATAAAGATATGATTAAAAAAGAAGTAACTATTAAAGATGCAAAAACTTTATTAAGAGGATTAGCAAGTGAAAACTTACTTGACCTTGAAGCAATAAAAATTGAAGCACTAAAAAGATGTGAAAATGGTGGAATTATATTTTTAGATGAGATTGATAAAATTGCATCTGGAAAAAAAGCTAATGGACAAGATCCATCAAAAGAGGGA
>CAZDFZ010000066.1:0-7717 GCA_964504855.1 uncultured Aliarcobacter sp. | reverse complement strand
AGTTGAAGGAAGTTCAGTACAAACAAAATTTGGACAAATAAAAACTGATCATATTTTATTTATAGCTGCAGGTGCATTTCATGTTTCAAAACCAAGTGATTTAATACCAGAACTTCAAGGAAGATTCCCTTTAAGAGTTGAATTAGAATCACTTGACGAAGAAGCTTTATATAAAATTTTGACAAATACTAAAAATTCACTTCTAAGACAGTATAAAGCATTATTAGAAGTTGAAGATGTTGAGTTAGAATTTGATGATGAAGCAATAAGAGCTTTTGCTAAGTATTCAGTTACTGCAAATGAAAAAACAGAAGATATAGGTGCAAGAAGACTTCACACAGTTATTGAAAAAGTAATAGAAGATATATCTTTTGAAGCTGATGAAAAAAAAGGTCAAAAAGTAATAGTAACTAAAGAGTTAGTTGCAAGTAAGCTTGATGATATTGTGGAAAACATTGACGTAGCTAGATATATTTTATAAGTTATAAATTAATAACTTTTTAGCTAAAATAATTTTAATTAAAAATATTGGAGTAATATTATGAACATTGTAACATTTTGTCAAATGGATGAATCTTTATTTAATCCTGAATTTAAAGTTGAGTATTTTCATACGACTGGAGAAGTAACAGGAGCTGATATCGTAATTTTGGATATTGATTCAATTTTTGAATTTGAAGAGAATAAAGCAAAAGTTTGTAAAGATAAATTCGTTTCAATAGCAATTATTGATGATGAAAGTGATTATGAAGCATTTAAAAATTTTGGAATTGATGCATGGATAAGACAAGGTGATATTTCAGAAATAAATCATATTATAAATTTAGTAAATAAAAGGTTTTTATCATAATTATTGATACACATTGTCATTTAGACAACAAACAATATTACGAAGATGTTGATTCTGTTATTCAAAATGCTTTAAACCATGGTATAAAGGGTTTTTTAATTCCTGGTGCAGATTTTGATGATTTGCCACAGGCTGTAAAATTGGCTGAAAAGTACGATGAAATTTATTTTGCAGTAGGAATTCACCCTTATGATATAGATAAGTTTGATGAATCTATAATGAAAAAGTACGTAGCTCATCCAAAGTGTATTGCAATTGGTGAGTGTGGTTTAGATTACTTTAGACTTCCTGAAGATGAAATTGAAAAGCAAGAAAATATAAGAAAGCAAAAAGAGGTTTTTATAGCTCAAATAGAATTTGCTAAAAAAGTAAAAAAACCTTTAATTGTTCATATAAGAGATGCGTCAAATGATTCTAGACAAATTTTAATCGATTATAATGCAAAAGAAGTAGGTGGAGTTTTACATTGTTATAATGCAAGTGAACATTTGTTGCCTTTATCTGAACATAATTTTTATTTTGGAATAGGAGGGGTTTTAACTTTTAAAAATGCTAAAAAGTTGATTGAAGTACTTCCAAAAATTCCAAAAGATAAATTATTAATTGAAACTGATGCTCCATATCTTACACCACATCCTCATCGAGGTGAAAGAAATGAACCTTTTTATACAATTTTCGTAGCTTCTAAAATAGCTGAATTATTGAACACTACTAGTGAAGATATACAAAATTTAACTACAATTAATGCGAAAAAATTGTTTAAAGAGTTTTCTAGTCTTTGTTAGATAGAATTTAAGCAATACTAAAGAGTGGAGACTTTTTGAATAAAATTATTTATATAATATTTATACTGCTAATAAATAACATTTATGCTAGAGGCTTAAATGAAGTTGATTCAAAAGTTTTAAAAGAATTAGATATTGAACCATCTTTTTTATCAAATAAAACTTTTAAAAATATTTTTGATGAGTATTCTTCTAATGAAAATATTTCTTATTACAACAATATCATAAAAAAATCTTCATTAAACTCTCAAATAGTTAAAAGTGAAATTGAAAATGAAAATCTTCCAGAAGCTGCATTTTTTATTCCATTATTAGAGGCTCATTTTGTAAATCAAACAAGGGGTAAAAATAGCCCAGCTGGTATATGGCAATTTGTACCAGAAACAGCATCAACTTTAAAACTCAGAAATGATGAGTTTATTGATGAAAGATTAGATTTAATCAAATCTACAGATGCAGCAAGTTTATTTTTAAATAGATACTATGATAAATTAGATAAATGGTATTTAGCGTTAATTGCTTATAATTGCGGAGAAGGAAGAGTAATTGAAGGAGTTGCAAGAGCATCACTTGATAGATATTTAGAACTTAACCCAAATATGAGTGAAAATCCAAATATATTAAATTATAAAAGAACTTTAGAAGAGTATAGAAGAACAAAAAGTGGAATAAAGGATTTATATACTATTTATAATAGAATTGGTAAACAACAAGCAGCATATAGTTTTGATTATTTATTAGAAAATAATCAAGAAAAAAGTTACTTGCCTGAAACAAGCGTTGTATATTTAAATAAATTAGTAGCTTTTTCAATGATTTCCAATAGAAATTTGTTTAAAAGTATTAATAATAAAAGTAAATATAAATTAGAAAAAGTAAAAGCAAATAAAGGATTGCAATTAAAATCAATTGCAACTGCAATTGGTATGGATTATGAAGAATTTAAAAGTATAAATAAGCACATAAAAAAAGATACTATACCTAGTGATTCAAGAACATATAGTGTATACATACCTTCTGAAAAATTAGAGATATATAATCAAAGAATGTTAGGTGTTACCCCTTCAAAACAACCTGTAAATACTAATATTAAAGATAATAAAAAAGAAGAAAAAAATACTAAAGATAAAAAACAATCTATAAAAGATACTAAACCTACCAAAGTTGTTGAAAAAAAAGATAATAGTGCTAAACCAATTATTTATATTGTAAAAAAAGGCGATACTCTTGATTCTATAGCAAAAAAATACAAAATTGATACTAAAAAATTAAAAATAAGTAGTAATAAAAAATCTAAAACAATTGATACAGGAGATAAAATTGAAATTTATAAATAAGAATTTAAAATATAGTATGTTTTTGATTTTACCTAGTTTTTTATTTTTTACAGGTTGTTCTCAAAAATCTTATGATTCTGATTATGAAAGATTTTATAAAGATACAAAAAATCCTAAAATCAATAATTCAAGAGAAATGCATAAATACACGATGAGACCTTATACTGTATTTGGAATAAAATATTATCCATTTATAGCAAATATTGGAGATGAATTTGAAGGAGTTGCTTCTTGGTATGGTCCTGATTTTCATTCAAAAAAGACTTCAAATGGTGAAATATACGATATGTATGATATGACAGCTGCCCATAAAACATTACCAATGAACACAGTTGTAAAAGTTGATAATCAAGAAAATGGAAGATCTATTGTCGTAAGAATAAATGATAGAGGACCTTTTGTAAATGGACGAATTATTGATTTATCAAATAAAGCTGCACGTGATATAAACATGATAGCAAAAGGTACAGCTAAAGTAAAACTTACAGTTTTAGGATATAATGGTGAAATAGAAAATAAAGATGCACCATATTCTGCATTATCTGAATCTTCTGAAAGTAGTTCCAGTTCTAAATCAGGAAAATCTGATGTTTTAGAACCAATGGATATAAAAGAAGATAGTGTAGTATCTAAAAAATTTACTCCAACAAGTAATAAATTAACAAAAACTGGACCTAATAGTTTTACTAATAGTACTTCATCAGTTAGTACAAGCAGTAATAATCAGAAGGCTTTACCAAATGGTAAATTTGGTGTACAAGTTGGAGCTTTTAGTCAAGAAGATGGTGCTTTAAAAGTAAAAAATGATATTCAAAAAAAATTTGCAAATAATAGAGTAGATATCAAAAAAGTATTAATAAATGATAAAACTTTTTTTAAAGTATTTATTAGTGGATTTGAAAGTTATGAAAGTGCTCAAACTTTTAAAAATGCAAATGGTTTAAGTAGTTCTGTTATAAGTAGTGATTAGGATAAATAAATGGTAGAAGTAAATAGAAAAACAAAAGAAACAGATATAAAGTGTAAGTTGAATTTAGATGGTTGTGGAAAATCAGAGATAAAGACTGGTGTTGGTTTTTTTGATCATATGTTAGAAGCATTGTCGAAGCACAGTGGTATTGATATTGAATTATCTTGTGATGGAGATTTACATATTGATGCTCATCATACGGTTGAAGATTGTGGAATTGTTTTAGGACAAGCTTTAAAAAAAGCAATATTTCCTATTCAAGCAGTAGAAAGATATGGAAATGCAACAGTGGTTATGGATGAAGCTGCAACTACATGTGCTTTAGATTTATCTAATAGACCTTTTCTAGTTTACGAAGTTAATGTATCTGGTAAAGTAGGGGATTTTGATGTTGAGTTAGTTGAAGAATTTTTTCATGCATTAGCTGGAAATGCAGGACTAACAGTGCATATAATAAGTGATAGAGGAAGAAATAAACATCACATTTTAGAAGCAAGTTTTAAAGCTTTTGCCGTTGCATTAAGACGAGCATTAGCTAAAAATGAAAAACTTGGCATTCCTAGTACTAAAGGCGTTTTATGATAGAACTTATTGTTTTAGATGTTGACGGAACTTTAACAGATGGTAAAATCACTTATACGAACAGTGGTGAAGAGGTAAAATCATTTGATGTGGCTGATGGTTTAGCAATAGCTGTATGGACAAAAAAATTTGGAAAAAAAGCAGCGATAATAACTGGAAGAAACTCTTTAATTGTAGAAAAAAGAGCAAAAGAACTTGGAATTACATATTTATATCAAGGTATTAAAAATAAGCAAGAAGTCTTAGAAAATATTTTAGAAAAAGAAAATTTATCATGGAGTCAAGTAGCTGCTATTGGTGATGATTTAAATGATTATAATATGCTAAAAAAAGCTGGTTTATCTTTTACACCTTTAAATGGAACTCATTATTTAAAAGAATTTGTAAATGTAGTATGTGAAAGAAAAGGTGGAGAAGGTGCTGTTAGAGAAATGTTAGAGTATATTTTTAAAGAAGATGGATTAGAAGAGGAATTTTTAAACGCATGGCTATAAAACTTTTTACTTTTTTACTTTTTGCATTATCTTTATGGGCTTACTTTATACCAGTTAAAAATATAGAGAATAAGGTTGTAAATGATGATATTCCTTTAGTTATATTTGAAATGCCATATATGTATACAATTGATGAAAATTGTATAAATAGGACAGTTGAAGCAAGTTATGCAATAAAATATAAGACAAGAGAAGAAATGTTAAATGCTAATGTTATTTTAAAAAACATTGATGAAACAAAAAATTTTATTAGTGAAAATTTGAAAGCTGATACGATAGTTAAGAAGGAAAATGATTATACATTAACAAATAATGTAAAATACACAAGAGATGATTTTGTTGAATTAAATACCAATGAACTTTTTTATAATGATTTAACAAAAATTGCTACTAATACAAAACCTTTTAATGGAACTTATAATAATAATTCTGTAAAAGGCGAAATATTATATTTTGATGCTAATAAAAGTTTTGTTAAAGCACAAAATACACATTTTGAAATAGAAATAGATAATAAACAAAAAGGAAAAAAATGAAATATTTAATGGGGATTTTAATTTGTTCTACATTTTTATTTGCACAAATTGAAACTTTAATGATTGATGCACAAAATTTTGAAGCAGATGACAAAAAAGGGATTTCTACATTTACAGGGAATGTAAAAGTAAATATGAATAAAGATAAATTAAATGCACAAAAAGTTGATGTTTATTTTACATCAGATAAAAATAATAATAAAATTCCTTTAAAATATGAAGCGACAGGGAAAGTGGATTTTGAAATAGTAACACCTGATAAACATTATATTGGGAATGGAGATAAAGTAATATATTCTCCTCAAAAAGAAGAATATACGATTATTGGAAATGGATTTATTCAGGAAAAAAATGATGATAGAAAAGTATATGGAGATACAATTTTTATAAATCAATTAACAGGTGAAGCTAGAGTAAAAGGAAGTGAACAAAAACCTGTTAAATTTATAATAAATGTTGATCGTGGTGATAAAGGAACAAATCAATGAAAATAACAGAAGCTGCATTTTTACAATCTGCCCAAGGTATTTTTGATTCTCCAAGTCCAGATAGAGCTGAAGTTGCTTTTTTATGAAGATCAAATGTTGGGACATCATCGTTACTTAATACTTTGACAAATAGAAAAGGATTAGCAAAATCTTCTTCAACACCTGGAAAAACACAGCTTATAAATTATTTTGAAATTAAATTTAAAACTGATAATGAAGAGTTACCATATTTATATGCTAGATTTGTGGATTTACCTGGATTTGGTTATGCAAAAGTAGCAAAAAGTTTAAAAGCAGAGTGGAATAGAAATTTAACTGCTTATTTAGAACAAAGACCAAATTTGCAGATATTTGTTCATTTAATTGATTCAAGACATCCACAACTTGAAATTGATAAAAATGTTAATGAATTTTTAAAAGCTGTAAAAAGAGGTGATCAAATAATTGTTCAAGCTTTTACTAAAACTGATAAATTAACACAAAATGAGTTGGGTAAATTAAAAAGAGATTATCCAGAAGGTATTTTTATATCAAATCTAAAGAAAAAAGGTATGATGGATCTTCAAAATAAAATTACAGGATATTTGTTTGGACATTAAATTTTATAAACCAACAGTTGCTGATATTGCAAAAATGCAGGATATTGTAAAAGAAGAAGTACTAAATGGTAAAATTCTTTTAAGAACGGAAGATGAAATGGCAACAACTATTCGATCTTATACTGTAGTTCAAGTTGATGGAAAAATGGCTGGATTTACAGCAACTCATATTCACTCTCCAAGATTAGCAGAAGTTAGAAGTTTAGTAGTTTCAAAAGATTTTAGAGGTTTAAAACTTGGGAAAAAACTGGTTGAAGCTTGTATAAAAGAGGCAAAAGAGTATGGAATTAAACAACTTTTATCTTTAACTTACGAGCAAGGCTTTTTTGAGAGTTGTGGGTTTAGAGTGATTTCTAAAGAAGAGATTCCTGAACATAAAATTTGGGCAGACTGTATTAGATGTAAACACTTTCCTATTTGTGATGAAATAGCGATGGTTTACGATCTTTAAGTAATTATTTTATTAAATAATTACTTCGCCTTTTGGTGTAGCTCTTACTTCATCTATTTTAAAACAATCATTTGCAATATTTCTAGAACTTGTATCTTTGTACTGAGTAACAACTTTGTTTATACTTTTTAATTCATCTTTTGAAAATAGTGATTCATCAAATTCTTCTTCCATTTTTATGAAATTTAGTTCAATAAATTTTTCTTTTTCAATAACTTCTATATCTAAATAATCCAATAATTCTTGCATTAAAAAGATTCTTTCATCTTCTTCATCTAAATCCTCTTCGTTTGCAACAATATCAAAAAGCTCACTTACAATTACTGGTTCTGGATGACGAGAGCCTTTTATATAAGTATCATTAAATATTTTTTGTCCACAAAACTTAAGATGATTGTAATCTATTAAAAAAAGCATAATAGCTACTTTTTTATCACTTAAATGCTTTACTTGTTTGTGTAGCATATATAAAATTACATTTGCTACTTTTGTCATGTCTATTGTCAATATTTGTCCTTTAAAATTTATTCTACAGTCTTCATCAATATATCTCTATAATGATTTAATTCTTTCATCTTTTCATCATCACCATTATTTATATCAGGCTGATAAATTTTTGCTAATT
>CAZDFZ010000065.1:7727-8264 GCA_964504855.1 uncultured Aliarcobacter sp. | reverse complement strand
TTTACAAATATCATACATTGCTTGGAAATCAGTTCCTGCAACTCTTCCAGAATTGGTAGCAAATCCAACATAAGAGTATCCAGCTTTTTTTGATTTATTTATACCAAAGTGATTTCTATTTTCAAAAGAAGCAATTTTTGGTTCAACTAAACCCTCTTGTAAAGAGTAACCAATTACTCTTTCAATTTCTGCAACAAATTTTTCAATTCCCCAGTCATTTAATAGGTGTCTTACCCTTGCTTTATTTCGGTTATCTCTATTTCCATTGTCTCTAAAAATTTCAGCACAAGCAACCGCAACATCTTGAACTTGCTCTGGTTTTACATATCTATTTGCACGAGTAGCTATTTGTTTTGATTTTGATAATCCTCCACCAATAGTTAAATCAAATAAAACTTCTCCAGCATCATTTTTAAATGCTGTAAATGCAACATCTTGGATTTCGTGAGCTGCACAATGACATTTACATCCAGAAATTCCTATTTTATATTTTCTTGGGAAATTACAGAATCTATCTTCGTTTTGATCAAAATAAGT
>CAZDFZ010000065.1:0-7717 GCA_964504855.1 uncultured Aliarcobacter sp. | reverse complement strand
TAGGTCTTGGTCCATCACCTGATGCCATTCTTGATGTTAGTCCCACCGATTCTAATAAATCAAAAATTGCTGGCATATCTTTTATTTGAATAAAGTGAAATTGAACATTTTGTCTAGTAGTAAAGTCAACTAAACCTTGTGCATAATCTCTCCCAATTTTTGCCATTACACCTAGTTGTTCAACATTCATTTTGGTATCAACTAGTTTTATTCTTTTCATAAAATATTTTTTATCTTCTAATCCCTCACTATTTACGTGTGGATACATACCATACCATTTCAGTAATCCAATATAATCACTTGATAAAGGAATACCTTCATTTGCTTCTTTATATATATCATCAATAACTCTTAAAGGATTTCTTGAAGCTTTTAATTGTTCTAATGCTGATAACTCTTTTGCCATATTTTCTCCTATAAATCATATTCATATCTTTTATCCCAAAATTATACCCTAATTTTTTAAAAGATGAATAAACTTAATCTTGATTAATTTGATATAGATTAAATCTGTATAATTAAAAAATCATTTTTAAGATTTTTTTTAGTATATTACTTTATTATAATTAAAATTATGGAGTATATATTGAATGATTCTTCTACAAAAGAACCAATTGTAAATTTTGTTCATTTTCTTGATATATTAAAACAATTAATAAGGGTTCCATCTGTGACAGGTGCTGAACACTCGTTTTTACTGTATTTAAAAAGAGAACTTGAAGAAATAGGTATAAAAACACAATATTATGATGGATTATTAGTTTCTCAAGGTAAGAATCCTACAAAAGGTATATTTAGTGCGCATATTGATAGACATGGTATTATTTGTACTGGTCCAAATGAGTTTCAATTTGCAGCTTTTCTTGCAAAAAATCGTTCTGATTTAAGAGGAAATTCATTATCTGAGCAAACTTATCAACTTATTGCAAAAAGATATATCAACCAACAAGTTCAAGCTTATGAACCTTGGAGTGGAAGTTATTTGGGAATTGGTCAAATTTCTGATGTATTTATGAGTGAAGAAGTAAACAATCTTATATTTAAAATTGATGGATTATCTCACTTACAACCTGGAACTCCTATCGCATTTAGTGATAAACTAAAAAGAGAAGATGATTTAATTTCTGCGCAACTTGACAATGTTATTAGTGCTGCCATTATTATTTATTTATATCAAAATGGGTTTCAAGGAACTGCATTTTTTACAGCTCAAGAAGAAGCTGGAAAATCGTGGAGATATGTTTATGAATGGTTTAGAAAAAACAAAGTAACAACAAATGAATTAGTAGTTTTAGATACAAGTCCTTATGATAATAGACTTGAAGCTGATGTTCAACAAGTTGTTTTAAGAAATAGAGATGCAAATGCTAGATTTAAGTCTCCTGTTTTAAAACAATTAAAAAATTTCTGCCACAAAAATAAAATTGATTTTTCATGTAAAGATACATATATACAAGAGAAAAATAAGATAAGAAAAGAAAAAGGCTTATCTATGCTTACTCTTGGAAGTACAGAGCTTGGAAGAATTGTTATGGAATCACGTGGAACTATACAAGGAACAACTCTTCAAATTCCAACAACTGGTTATCATACAGTTGAAGAAACAGCTTCTATAAAGTCAGTTAAAGCAATTTTATATATTTTAAGCAGTTTATATATTGAAAAAAAAGCTTAATAATATTAAAGTTATTAAAATCAAAATATATTAATCAGGGGAATTAAAAGTATGGATTTAGCGATTATTTATGAATTAAGAGCGAACAATGTTAGTGAAGAACACATTGAATTAATCATGGATAGAGTAAAAAATAGATTGACAGAAGAAAATATTGACAAGGAACTTCTAAAATTAGGGTACCCAAAAATATTTACAGTAGATTATGATGAATATGATAACTATGATTTTAATGATGATTATGGTTCCAACCACAAAGGAAATTATGAAGAAGTTGATTAATATAAATTAATTATAAATTCATACAGTAGATATAAATAATATAATACAAAATACTTTCATAAGCATCAGTTTGTGAAAGTACCTATTAAAATAGAAATAATTTTACTTTATTAAAAAGTATACTTTCATAATCAATTAAAAAAAAGATTTTTTTACTATAATTGCACCAAATATACACAACAATAAGAGATTTAATGAAATTAAATGATGATCAACTAAAAGAATTCCAAGAAAATGGTTTTTTAGTACTAAAAAACTTTGCAGATATAACTCTTTGTGATAAAATTCTAAAAAAAGCAATATACCATTTAGAAAATAAAATTGTTCCTATAGAAACAGAACAAGAATATATGCAAACAAATATTAATGAAATTACAGTAAGAAGATTAAGACAAGTTTACGATAGAGAAGAAATTTTTCAAAAATGGATGACTAATGAAAAAATTAGACCTATTTTAAAACAAGTTTTAAATGATACTCCTGTTTTAACTTTGGCTCACCACAACTCTATAATGACTAAATTACCACATGATAGTACAAGAACTTTTTGGCATCAAGATAGACGATATTGGAATTTTAAGAACAATGATTTGGTTTCTGTTTGGCTAAGTCTTGGTGATGAGTTCTTAGAAAATGGTCTTTTAGAGTTTATCCCTGCTTCTCATAAAATCTCTTTTGAAAAAGAGCAATTTGATGAAGTTGATAATTTCTTGGATTCCCATCCAAAAAATATTGAACTAATAAAAACAAAAGTTCATACAAACCTTCAAAAAGGTGATGTTGTATTGTTTCATTGTAAAACTTTACATCATGCGAATAAAAATATTACAGACAAACCAAAAATCTCTTTTGTTTATACTGTACGTGCAAATTTAAACAAACCAATCACAAATACAAGAAGTGATTTTAAAGAGGTAATTCTTGAGCAATAATCTAATAAATTTACTGGAAGAAAAAACTTCTTTTTCTAAAACAGTTATTCAAAATATTTTAAAACTATTAGATGATGGTTGTACCATTCCTTTTATAGCTAGATATAGAAAAGATTTAACTTCAAATGCTACAGATGAGCAACTTCGTGATTTTGAAGATATTTATAACTACTCTTTAAAACTTCTAAATAGAAAAGAAGAGATTATAAATATTCTAAAAGAGCGAAACTTTTTGGATGAAAAACTTCAAACTCACATAAATAGTGCTACAACTTTACAAAATTTAGAAGATATTTATGCCCCTTTTAAAGATAAAAAATCTTCAAGAACTCTAAGTGCTATTGAAAATGGACTTGAACCACTTGCAAATATAATTCAATCTATGAAATATTCAATTGATGAAATAAATCAAAAAGCAAAACAGTTTTTAAATAAAGATGTTGCAACTATTGAAGATGCTATTTTAGGAGCTAACGATATTATCGCTCAAAGATATGCCGATGATTTTAGAACAAAAGAAGTAATTAGAAATATCGTTTTAAACTATGGTATATTAGAGACAAAAAAAACAAAAACATTTAATGAATCAGGTGTATATGTAAGTGTTGCAAATGTTAGTGAAAAAATAAAATATATAAAATCACATAGATTTTTAGCTATCAATCGAGCAGTAAATGAAAAAGAGCTAACTATAAAAATTGAAGTTGATGAAAACTATATATTAGAAAATATAAAAAAATATAAAATTCCAGCAAGTGCATCTAGTTCAAAAGAGCTAGTGTTTGAAGCCTACAAAGATGGATTAAAAAGACTTCTTCTTCCAAGTTTAAAAAGAGAAGCGCTAAGCCAACTAAAAGATAAAGCTTCAAGTGAAGCAATCACACTTTTTGGGAAAAATCTAAAAGAGTTACTTTTAACTCCACCTCTTGTAAATCAAGTAATTTTAGGAATGGATCCAGGGTATGTTAGTGGTTGTAAACTTGCAGTTATCGATGAAAATGGAAACTATCTAACTTCAAATGTGATATATCCAACAAAACCAAAAGAGGATTTTATTACTTCAGCAAAAATAGTATTAGAGTTAATCAAGAAATATAAAATCAATTCAATAGCAATTGGAAATGGAACAGCCTCACAAGAGACAGCAGAATTTATCTCAAAATTAATAAAAGAAAATAGTTTAGATATAAAATATGCCGTTGTTAGTGAAATAGGAGCAAGTGTTTATTCTGCTTCAAAAATAGCTATGATGGAGTATCCAAATCTTGATGTGACAATTAGAGGTGCAATTTCAATAGCTCAAAGACTTCGTGACCCAATGGCTGCTTTAGTAAAAATTGACCCAAAATCTCTGGGAATTGGTCAATATCAACACGATGTAAACCAAAAAGAGTTAGAGCAAAAACTGGAAAATGTAACTGTAGATTTAGTAAATAAAGTAGGAGTTGATATAAACTCAGCTTCATATAAACTACTATCTTTCATCTCAGGAATCTCTGAAAAACTAGCCCTTAATATAATAGAGCATAAAGAAAAAATCAAAAATTTCAAAACAAAATCAGAACTTCTAAAAGTAAAAGGAATTGGTGCAAAAGCATACGAACAATCTGTGGGATTTTTGCGAATTAAAGATGGAAAAAGTATTTTAGATAATACAGCAATTCACCCAGAAAACTACGACGTAGTAGAAAAATTACAAAAAAAATATAAAATAGAAGAGATAAAAGATGCGGATATTGAAACCATCTCAAAAGAGCTAAACTGTCCTATTTTACTTCTAAAAGATATAATAACAGAACTTTTAAAACCAGGTTACGATGTAAGAAGCGAATTCAATGAAGTGGAATTTTCAAAAGATATAAAATCTATTGAAGATTTAAAAGAAGGTTTTATAGTAAGTGGAGTTGTAAGAAATATCACAGACTTTGGAGCTTTTGTGGATATTGGTCTAAAAAATGATGGATTAATCCATATCTCACAAATCAGTGAAAAAAGAATCTCCCATCCAATGGATGTTTTAAGCATAAATCAACAGTTGAAAAATATCAAGGTTATTAGTATTGATTTGGAGAAACAGAGGGTTGGATTGAGTTTGAAATAAAAACTAGTTAAACTAGTTTTTATTTTTTATTTAATTAAGAGTTTAGTTTTTCTATTACAAGGTCATTTACAACTTTTGGATTTGCTTTTCCATCAGTTGCTTTTAAAACTTGTCCTACAAAGAAACCAAATAGTTTGTCATTTCCAGCTTTATATTTAGCTACATTATCTGGATTTTTTACAATAACCTCATCAATGATTGGTGAAATAATATTTACATCAGTGATTTGAATAAGACCTTTTTCTTCAACAATTTTAATTGGATTAACTCCAGATTTAACCATCTCTTCAAATACTTGTTTTGCTATTTTATTTGAGATTATATCTTCATCTATCATCTTTACTAATTGTGCTATTTGTTTTGCATCAAATTTTAGTTCATTTGATTGTTTTAGCTCTTTTGCCACATCATTTGCCACAATATTTGCAATTGTAATTGGACTATTTAGTTCAGCTAATGCCTCTTCATAAAACTTTGATAACTCTTCATCTCTTGCTAGAATATTTGATACTTCATTATTTAGCCCAAGATTATTTGTATATTTCTCAAATAAAACTTTTTGAGATTCACTCATCTCTTGCTCAACTCCAACAACAGTTTCTTTTTTAACTTCTTGTTTTTTTGGCTCTTTTTTCTCTTCAACTTTTTCTACTGGTTTGTTTTCCGTTTTAGTTTTTTTAGCCCAAGAATCTTTAAGACCAACTATTTTATTAAATACAGGTGCTTCATCAGTATAGTCAACTGGGTCAGCATAGAAATATCCTTCTCTTTCAAACTGGAATCTAACATCAGCCTTATCAGTAATAACTGCTGGTTCTATTAAAGCATTTTTGATGATAGTTAATGAATTTGGATTTAAGTCTTCTAAACCTTCTGGTGCTTCATTTTTATATAATCTATCATAAAGTCTTACTTCAATTTTTTTAGCACGTACAGCATCAACCCATTGAATTGCACTTTTTACTTTAATACCACTTGTATCGCTTCCACTTTTTGAGTTTGGATTATACTCTGCTTTGATTTCTATAATTTTTCCAGAAGCATCTTTAATCACTTCTTTACAAGTGATAATATATGCATGTCTTAGTCGCACAGGTTGCTCAAGAGTTAATCTATTATAACCTTTTACTGGATTTTCACTAAAGTCTTCTCTTTCAATAAAAACTACATTTGAAAATGGTATTTTTCTACTACCATCTTTTGGTATATCATGAGGGAAATAAGGAGCAACTATCTCTTCACTTCCACTATAATTTTCTATTGTAACTTTTATAGGATCTAGAACTGCCATAACTCTTGGTGCTTTTGTATTTAAATCATCTCTAATACAAAACTCTAATTGTGATACATCTACCATTGAATTTGCTTTTGCAATACCTATTTGGTCACAAAAATTTAAAATAGACTCTCTTGTATAACCTCTTCTTTTATATCCTGCAATTGTAGGCATTCGTGGGTCATCCCAACCACTTACATAATTACCATTTACAAGCTCTAAAAGTTTTCTTTTACTCATAACTGTGTAGTTAATCCCAAGTCTTGCAAACTCATGTTGATATGGTCTTGGCTTTGGCAATTCTAATGTATCTAAAACCCAATCATAAATATCTCTATTATTCTCAAATTCAAGTGTACAAATAGAGTGAGTTACACCTTCGATATAATCAGATAAACAGTGTGCATAATCATACATAGGATAAATACACCACTCATCACCTGTTCTAAAGTGATGAGAATGTCTAATTCTATATAATAATGGATCTCTCATTTTCATATTAGCTGCACCCATATCAATCTTTGCTCTTAATACATGATCACCATCTTTAAACTCGCCTTTTTTCATTCTTTCAAATAGGTCTAAATTCTCTTCGACAGTTCTGTTTGCATATTCACTTCTTCTACCAGCTTGAGTAACAGTACCTCTATACTCTCTCATCTCTTCTTCATTTATACTATCAACATATGCTTTACCCATTTTGATAAGTTGTACCGCATATTCATAAATTTTTTGAAAATAATCAGATGTATAATATACTTTATTACTACCCCATTTGAAGCCTAACCACTCTACAGCATCTTTTAAAGCTTCAACATATTTTGTATCTTCAGTTGTAGGATTTGTATCGTCCATTCTTAAATTACAATAACCATTGTAATCATTTGCTATACCAAAATTTATGCAAATAGATTTTGCATGACCAATGTGTGGGAAGCCATTAGGTTCAGGAGGAAATCTAGTAACTACTTCATTGTATTTGCCTGACTTTAAGTCATTTTCAACTATTGTACGTAAAAAATCTTTGCTTTCACTCATTATTATTAAACCTTTTGATTATGTAACTCTTATATAAGTTATATTTTACCTAATCGCAGCTTATATCATCGGCTAAGGTACTAGTGGGATTGTTGATTTTGTAGTCTATTTTGTAATCAGTTTATTGTTTTTGTAATATTATAGGGTAAGTATATAGTGTTTATATAAGTAGTTAAAACTAGAGAAAATCTCTAGTTTTTAAATGCTATTGTATCAACCTCAACCAAAACATTTTTTGGTAAAGTTTTAACAGCTACTGTACTTCTTGCAGGTGCTGTTTCCCCTTTGAAATATTGTCCATAAATTTCATTGAAAGCCACAAAGTTATCCATATCTGATAAATAACAAGTAGTTTTTAATACATTTTCAAAAGAACTTCCAGCTTCTTCTAAAACTGCTTTTAAATTTTCCAT
>CAZDFZ010000064.1:0-8358 GCA_964504855.1 uncultured Aliarcobacter sp. | reverse complement strand
AAAATTTTAACAAATGATATTTCAATAGAAACGGGAGAATTAACCCCTTCTATGAAGATTTGTAGAAATAAAATAGAACAAAAATATAAAAATATTATAGATAGTATGTATTAGGAGCTAAAATGAAAGAACGAATAGCAATAATAGATGGTCTTAGAAGTCCAATAGCAAAAGCAAATGGAAAGTTAAATGATGTAAGTGCTGATAATTTAAGTGCAATTATCACAAAAGAGTTAGTTTTAAGAAATGATATAGATTATAAAGAGTTTGATGAAGTTATAATGGGAAATGTTGCCCAACCTGCAAATGCTTCAAATATAGCAAGAGTAATGGCTATACGTGCTGGATTTCCTCAAAGTACACCTGCATATACAGTTCATAGAAATTGTGCATCGGGAATGCAATCAATTTCAAGTGCCATAGAAAAAATCCACTCAAAACAAGGTGATTTATATCTAGTTGGAGGAATGGAATCAATGAGCAATATTCCACTTCTACATAGTGATGAATTTAGAAATTTTATTACAAAGTTTTCATACTCAAAATCTATTGGTGAAAAGTTTAAAGTTTTATCAACTTTTAGATTAAGATTTTTAAAACCTACTATTGGATTAATTACAGGTTTAACTGATCCTATCTCTGGGAAAATCATGGGTATTACTGCTGAAAATTTAGCAAATGAGTTTAAAATCAGTAGAAAAGAGCAAGATATTTATGCTGTAAATTCACACTTAAAAGCTCAAAAAGCCATAGAAAATGGAATTTTTAAAGAGGAAATTCATCCTGTAATGACAAAAAATGCTTCAATAAGCAATGATGATGGAGTGAGATTCAATCAAACAATTGAAGCATTAAGTAAATTAAATCCAATTTTCGAAAGAGTTGGAGGGACAGTAACTGCTGGAAACTCATCACAAGTTTCAGATGGTGCTTGTAGTTTAATAGTTTGTAGTGAATCAAAGGCAAAGGAGCTAAATCTTGAACCTATTGGTTATATAAGTGATTATGCTTATGCTGGACTTGATGCACATAGAATGGGTTTAGGTCCATTATATGCTACAAAAAAACTATTTGATAAAACTAGAATTTCTCTAAAAGATATTGATTTAATAGAGATAAATGAAGCTTTTGCAGCTCAAGTTATAGCAAATATAAAAGCTTTTGCATCAGAGGAATTTTGTCAAAAAGCATTTAACTCATCTGCCCTTGGACAAATTGATGAATCAATTTTAAATGTAAATGGTGGAGCAATAGCCCTTGGACATCCTGTTGGTATGAGTGGAGCTAGAATTATTTTAACAGCATTAAAAGAGTTAAAAAGAAGAGATAAAAACAAAGCATTAGCAACTTTATGTATAGGTGGCGGACAAGGTGCTGCTTTCTTATTGGAGATATAATATGAGTAATATAAAATTTGAAATTAACCAAAATATAGCAACTATCACATTTGATTTAGAAAATGAAAAAGTAAATAAATTATCTTTTGAAGTATTAAAAGAGTTTGATGAAAAATTAAACTTAGTTCAAGAAAACACAGAAATAAAAGCTCTTGTAATTGATAGTGCAAAAAAAGATGTTTTTATTGCTGGTGCTGATATAAAAGAGATTGAGCAATTAACAGATGAAAAAGAAATTTTTGATGCGTTAATGAGAGTTCATAGAATATTTAACAAACTTGAAAATCTTACTATTCCAACAATTGCATATATAAATGGTGCTTGTATGGGTGGAGGTCTTGAACTTGCCCTTGCTTGTAAATATAGAGTTTTAAGTACAAATGAAAAAACAAAATTAGCATTTCCAGAGATAAAACTGGGTATTTTTCCTGGATTTGCAGGAACAATTAGAGCTCCAAAATTAATTGGACTTGTAAATGCTCTTGATTTGATTTTAACTGGAAAAAATGTTGATGCAAGAAAAGCATATAAAATAAATCTTGCTGATGCAATTTTTGATAATGCTCAAAAAGAGTTTATGCTTGAAGAGTTTGTAAATAATGCAATTAATAAAAATTTAGGTACTAGAAAAAGTTTTTATCTTTTAAACTATAAACCACTTAATGAAATTATTTTCAAAAGAACTTTAAAAAGCCTAGAAGATAAAGTAAATGCAGAATTCAAAGCTCCTTTTGTTGCACTTGAAGTAATAAAAAATACAATAAATGAAAAAGATTTAGAAACAGCTATAAATATTGAAGCAACAGAATTTTCAAAAATTGCTGTTACTAAAGAGTCAAAAAATTTAATCAAACTATTTTTCCTTTTTGAAAAATTAAATAAAAATTATGAAAAAACATCAAACCCTATTTCAAATGTGACAATATTTGGAAATGGAGTTATGGGTAAAGGAATAATTTGGTTATTCTCAAAATATCTAAAAGATGTGAGAATAAAAATAAGAGATATTTCACAAGCTCATGTAATAATAAAAGATGTGGCAAAAATCTATGAGAAATTAGTAAAATCAAGAAGAATGACTAAAAATCAAATGGATTTCAAACTAAATACAATTTCATATACTGATAAGTTTAATGGCTTAAAAAATATGCAATTAGTAATAGAAGCTATTGTTGAAGATGAAGTTGCTAAAAAACAAACATACAAACAACTGGAAACCGTTTTAAATGAAAATGCAATAATTGCAACAAACACTTCATCAATTTCAATAGAAAAACTTGGAAGTGAACTAAAAAATAAAGAGAATTTCTTAGGTGTTCATTTTTTTAATCCTGTAAATTTAATGCCACTTGTGGAAGTAATACCATCAAAACACACTTCTAAAGAGACTATTAACAAAGTGTTTGAACTTTTAATTTCATGTGGAAAAACTCCAATATTAGTTGGAGATTGTGCAGGATTTATTGTAAATAGAATTTTACTTCCATATTTAAATGAAGCTGCATTTATTTTAAGCGAAGGTTCAAAAATCGAGCATATTGATTTTTTAATTAAAAACTTTGGAATGCCAATGGGTCCATTTACCCTAGCTGATACAGTGGGAATTGATGTGGGATATAAAGTTGCAACTATTTTAAATCAAGAATATGGTAATAGAATGCCTGTTGCTCCACTTCTTGAAAAAATGTATGAATCAAAATATCATGGACTTAAAACTGATGCTGGTTTTTATGAATATGATGGAAAAGATAACTTTATCAATCCTCATGTTACGCCAATGCTACAAAACAATAATAAAATTTTAAACGATGAAGAGATAATTCAAAGATGCCTTTATATTATGATAAATGAAGCTAGTAGATGTTTAGAAGAAAATATCGTAACAGATGCATCAATAATTGATTTTGCAATGATTACAGGAACTGGTTTCCCAGCATACAAAGGTGGTTTACTAACTTATGCAAATGAAATTGGATTAAGAAATATCTTAGAGTCTTTAAGACAATTTGAAAAAGAGCATGGAGAAAGATTTACTCCATCAAATCTTTTGGTTAAATTAGTTGAAAATTATGAAGATTTTGAAACAGGAGAAGCTTTATGGAAGCATTAGTTTTACTATTAATTACATTAATATTTGGATTTTTTTCATTTCCACTTTTTAGTTATTTTACATTAGTTGGTGTTTATTCATTTGTATTTTTTGATATGGGAATTATATTTTGGGCAGTGTTTGCACTTTTTGGTTTTGTATTTTTAGTTCCAAAAAATAGAATAAATCTAATCACAAAAAAACTTGTAAACTTTATAAATAAAAAAGGTTTATTACCAAAAATTTCAGATACAGAAGAAGCAGCTTTACAAGCTGGTACAAATTGGGTAGAAGCAGATTTTTTCAAAGCAGAAGTTAACTTTAAAAAAATTAATTCTCAAAGAGTAACAACTCTTACAAAAGAGGAACAAGATTTTTTAGATAATGAAGTAAATCAACTTTGTGAAATGACAACAGATTGGGAAATTTTCCAAAATAGAGATTTAAGTGCAGAAGTTTGGCAATTTATTAAAGATAAAAAGTTCTTTGGAATGATTATTCCAAAAGAGTATGGAGGTCTTGGATTTAGTGCAACTGCTCACTCAAAAGTTATAGAAAAACTTGTTTCAAGATCACAAGTTTTGGCAATTACTATAATGGTTCCAAACTCTCTTGGACCTGCTGAGCTTATATTAAAACATGGAACAATAGACCAAAAGAATAGATATTTAAGTGATTTAGCACATGGGATTCAAGTTCCTTGTTTTGGTTTAACAGAACCAAACGCAGGAAGTGATGCAACTTCTATCACATCAAATGGTGTTGTTTTTAAAGATGAAAATGGTGAGTTAAAAATCAAATTAAACTTTGAAAAAAGATATATCACATTAGGAAATATTGCAACTTTAGTTGGACTTGCTTTTGTTTTAAAAGACCCAGAACATTTACTTGGAGAAAATGAAGATTTAGGTATTACATTTGCTGTTATTGACTCTAAAACTCCTGGGCTTGATAACTCAAGAAGACACGATCCACTTGCAATTCCTTTTGTAAACTCTCCACTATTTGGAAAAGATGTAATTATTGGAATTGAGAATATCATTGGAGAGAGTTCTGGAATTGGTAAAGGTTGGCAAATGCTTGTTGAATCTTTATCTATAGGACGTGGTATTTCACTTCCTAGCGTTAGTCTTGGTGGAAGTAAACTAGCTCTTAATGTGGTTGCTTCATATTCACAACTTAGAGAACAATTTGGATTAAGTATAAATTATTTTGAAGGTGTAGAAGAAAAAATTGCAAAAATTGCAGCCTTTACATATATGTTAAATGCTTCAAGAAACTACACTTTAGATGCTATTGATGATGGAATAAAACCAGGTGTTATAAACTCTATTATGAAATATCATGCAACAGAGAAATTTAGAATTGTTGTAAATGAAGCTATGGATGTATTAGGTGGAAGTGCTATTATAAGAGGAGAAAATAACCTTTTAGCACATGCTTATTTTGCCCTACCTATTTCTATTACAGTTGAGGGTGCAAATATATTAACAAGAAACTTAATGCAATTTGGACAAGGATTAATCAAATCTCATCCATATATTTACACACAAATAAATGCATTAAAAACAAATAATGCTATAGCTTTTGATAAAGCATTTTTTGACCATATTGGTTTAGTATTTAACGCATTTTCTAAATCAGTAATATTCTATTTTACAAGAGGAAGAGTATCTAGCCAAAAAGGAATTTTCAAAAGATATAAACAAAAACTAACTTGGGTTAGTGCTGAATTTACACTTTTGACAAATCTTGCATTGGCTATTCTCGGTCCATCTTTGAAAAAAAGAGAGAATATAAGTGCTAGATTTGGTGATATTTTGTCAAATTGCTATTTAATTACTGCAACTTTAAGAGAGTTTGAAAATAATCCAAATGCAGAAGATAGAGCATTAGTTGATTATGTTTGTAACTACTGTTTTGATGAAATTCAAAAAGCAAGAGAAGAGATCATTTCAAATATTGGTTATTTAGGATTTTTACTTCCACTTGTAAAAGTAAATCCTTTTTCAATCAAAGCAAAAGATAGTTTAAATGCAAAAATTGTAAAAAATTTAAATAATCAAAGCTATTTAAAATCTTTAACTTCTGCTTTATTTATCTCTTCAAATGAAAAAGATAGATTAAATGTAATTCAAGAAGCTGTAAAGCAAAATAAAGAGTGTGAAAGTAGCTTTAAAAAATTAAAAGATGCTATCAAAAATGAAACTATTTCAAAAGATAGTTTTGAAAATATGACAGCAGAACTTTTAGAAAAAAATATATTATCTATTGAAGAAATAGAAAAAATGAAACAAGCACATGCTTTAAAACAAGAAGTAATTAGTGTAGATTCATTTGAAGCTTCTGAGTATAAGGTTTATAGATAATGAATAATGATTTGCTAATAGATATAAATGGTTATGTATTAGGCTTATTAGAAAAAATTCTAGATGCAAATGTACAAATAAAGGGAGTGGAAAATCTTCCTTTATCAAATCCAAAAATATTTGTTGCAAATCATTTTACAAGAACAGAAGCTATGCTTGTACCATATAGCCTTTATAACATCACAAATAAAAAAGTTGGAGTTATAGCTGATGATTCACTTTTTAAAAGTTTCTTTGGAACTTTTTTAGAAAATCTTGGAGCTATGAAAAGAAGTGAACCATATAGAAATGAACATATTATTAGTGATTTAATGACTTCGCAAAAAGATTGGATGATTTTTCCTGAAGGCATAATGGTAAAAGAAAAAGATATTTCAAAAATTGATAATATTTTTTGTGTAAAAATCGATGGTTCTTGTCAAAGAGTACATACAGGAGCAGCTGTATTTGCCCTTTCTTCTCAACTATTTAGGCAAAACTATTTTGATAAAAAATTAGAAAATATAGAAGAGTTTAAATCAAAATATTTTTTAGATGATTATTCTAATATAGATCAGAATGAAACAATGATTGTTCCTATAAATGTAAGTTACACTCGTCTTAGAAATGGAGAAAATATACTATTAGACATGACAAAAAAGTTATTAGATGATATTGGTGAAAATTTCAAAGAAGAGTTAGAAATAGAAAGTAATATCGTTTTAAATTCAAAAATCACTATAAGAATTTTAGAACCTATTTCCACAAAAGAGATTTTAAAATATCTATATAAACAAAATTTTCCAAATGAAAAAATTATAAAACAATTAAGATATGAAATCACACATAATTTTATGAATAAAATTTATGAATCATTGACAATTAATTTTGACCATATTTTTATTTTAATTCTGTTTTTATATCCTAAAAAGAGTATAGAGATAAGTTATTTTAAAAAATTAATTTATCTAAGTATTCAAGAAATAAAAAAAGAAGAGCTATTTTTTGATGAAGATATTTTAAAAAATTTAATTCAATTAATCTCTTATGAAAAGTTTGAACTATTTGAAGATATTTTAAAAACAGCACTAAAAGATAATATTATCACTATTGAAGAGAATCACTACAAATTAAATAAAGAAGATTTATTAAATAATCATACTCATCATACAATTAGAATTAATAATATTTTAAAAGTAATATTAAATGAAATTCTAGTTCAAGAAAAAGTTGTAAATATTGTAAAAAATCTTGTTTCAAATGATGAAAATTCCAATATAAATAATCTAATCTCTATTTTAGAAAAAGAAGAATTAGAAGATTTTGAACAAGCCCATAAAAAATATGCAACTAGTTTAGATATAAAACCAAGAGATATTGGTATTCCAAAATATTTTGAGGCAAATTCAGATATTTGTGTAATAGCAATTCATGGTTTTTCATCAGCTCCAAAAGAGATGGAAAAAATCGCACTTTTTCTAAATAGTAAAAATCTAAATGTTTATACTCCAAGACTTGATGGACATGGAACTACACCTGAGGATTTAAAAACTAAAATCTGGCAAGATTGGTATAACTCTATTTCAAGAACAATTGCATTAGCTTCTTTAAAATACAAAAAAGTTTTTATTGTTGGCTTTTCAACAGGTGGATTATTAGGACTTTTAAGTACAAAAAAACACTATAAAGAGTTTAGTGGACTTATTTGTATAAATGCAGCTTTAAATCTAAATGATATTAGAATAAAAACTCTATTACCAGCTATTTCATTTTGGAATGATTTAGTAAAAGCTTTTAATGAAGGAAAATATCAAAAAGAGTATGTTCCTAATCATCCACAAAATCCAGAAATTAATTATAATAAATACTATATTGATTCAATTACACAATTAAATTTATTGATGAAAAAGACAAAAAAGAATTTAGAAAAAATCAAAAAACCACTTTTAATTATTCAATCAAAGAATGACCCTGTTGTAAATCCAATATCAGCTTATGAAATATTTAATGAAGTAAAATCTACAAATAAAACTATAAAAATAATTGATTCTTCTAGTCATGTCATTGTAACGCAAGAAGATTGTGATGAGTTATTTAGTTTGGTTTATGAGTTTATAATGAATTAAAATATAGGAAAAAATTTCCTATATTTAAAAAAGTAATTAAGCTATATTTGTATAAACAGCTTGAACGTCATCATCATCTTCAAGTTTTTCGATTAGTTTACCAATATCTTCTTGTTGAGCTTCTGTAAATGGTTGTGGATTATTTGGAATTCTTTTTAACTCGGCTTTTGTAAGTTCGATTCCTAATTCTTCAAATTTTTGATTCATATTTCCAAAATCAGTATAGTTAGCATAAGCTAATACTAAACCATCTTCTTCCTCAATTTCTTCAAGACCAGCATCAATAAGTTCTAATTCTAACTCTTCTAAATCCATATTTGCAGGTTTTGTAAATTCAAAAATCGCTTTTCTATCAAAGAAAAACTCTAAAGAACCAGTTGGTACAACTTGTCCTTGTG
>CAZDFZ010000063.1:0-8418 GCA_964504855.1 uncultured Aliarcobacter sp. | reverse complement strand
AAGTCTAAAAAATGACCAAAAACTATAACAACCCAATATTTCAAAAAAGGCTGACAAAAAATATAAACTAAACTCTTTTATCAAAATAGATTTCCTATTACAAATATAAAATTAAAAAGTAAAATAACATAAAACATATTGATTTTAAAATATCTAATAGCTATAAATCCAACAATTACTAAAAATATATCAAATAGATTATGTACTGCATTTGGAATTATTGTATTACATAAAGTTGCAAATAAAAATGCCACAACGCTTGCATTTATACTTGTGATAATTCCTATTAATTTTGCATTTTTAGAAAAACTATCAAAACTTTTATGAAAAGATAGAATTAATAAAAATCCACCAAAAAAAATACCAAAAGTTGCAATTAATGCTCCCCAAAAAGGAGATTCATTTAAAATATCAGCTCCTAAATAAGTAGCTATTGTAAACATAGGTCCTGGAATTGTTTGAGCCAAAGAATAAGCCACTAAAAATGTATCATTTGTTATTTGATTTTGTAAACTTTCTTGTAAAAGAGGAAGAACTACATGTCCTCCACCAAAAACTAGACTACCACTTTTATAAAAACTAAAAAATAAATTTAATATCTCATTTTTAAATTCAAAAATATAAGCTATAAAAAGTAAAATTACAAAGAATATCAAAATAAAAAAGTTTGGATAGATAATTTTTTCTTTGCTTTTTATCTCATTTTCAATAAATAAAAATCCCAAAATAGCACATAAAACTAAAACCAAAATTTGATTAAAAATAGAGCTAAAAAATATCAAAAGTACTGAAGCTATAACAAATATGAAAATTGTGATTTTATCTTTGCAAAAGCTTTTAAACATCCCAAAAACTGCATCTATTACAACAACTACAGCAAAAAGTTTTAAGGCATATATTATAGATTTTACATACTCATTTTGATTTTGAAAAACTCCAAAATACCATAAAAAATACAGAATCAAAAAAGATGGAAGTGTAAAAGCTATAAAAGCCAATAATGCTCCTAATATTCCACCTTTTTTGAGTCCTATTGTAAATCCTACTTGTGAAGAAGCAGGACCTGGTAAAAACTGACAAAGAGCTACGATTTTACTAAATTCAGCTTCTTCAATCCATTTTAATTTATCTACAAAAGCTTTCCTAAAATAGGCTATGTGAGCTACTGGTCCACCAAAACTAACAAGCCCTAAAAGAAAAAATCTGTAAAAAATTTCAAATAAATTTTTCATATTAAGATTTTGAAATAATCTCTACAATTTCATCAACACTTAATTGTTTTCCCGTACTTTTTACTGAACCATCAATCACTAAAGCAGGTGTGCTCATAACGCCATAATTCATAATTTCAACTAAATCTTCTACTTTTTTTACTTCGTGAAAACCACCTATTTTTGCTAAGGCTTGTTTTGCATTTTCAAACATTACTACACATTTTGTGCAACCTGTTCCTAAAATTTCTATTTTCATATCTACATCCTTTTAAATATAAAATTTACAAAATCGCGTTAAAAATATAACCTATACAAACTATTCCTAAACCTATTATTGAGAAAAATAGTACTATTAGTTTTGTGTGTAATATCCTTTTTAATATCATAGCTTCAGGAAGTGATAGTGCAGTTACAGACATCATAAAAGCCAAAGCACTTCCAAGCAACATCCCTTTTGAAGTAAGTACCTCAATAAGTGGCATAACTCCAGCTGCACTTGCATACATAGGAATTCCTAAAATTACTGCTAATGGTACACTATACCAAGCATCACTTCCTGCGTATTTTACTATAAAATCTGTTGGTACAAACCCATGTATAAATGCCCCAACACCAACTCCAATAATCACATATAAATAGATTTTTTTGAATATATCAAATGTATAGGCTTTTGCTTCATTGTGTCTTTCTTTTGCACTTAATTCTATTTTTACATCTTCTAATTTTCCATCAAGTGGCTTTATATCCATAAGTATATATTTTTCTGCACCCAACAATCCTATAATATATCCACCAACAATGGCTACCAAAAGTCCAAAACCTATGTAAATGGCTGTAATTTTCCACCCAAAAAGTGAAAACAACATAGCTATTGCTATTTCGTTATTCATAGGAGCAGAGATTAAAAATGAAAATGTTACACCTATTGGAATTCTTGCTTGTATAAATCCTAAAAAAAGTGGAATTGCACTACAAGTACAAAATGGTGTGATTATTCCAAATAAACTGGCAAATATATTTCCTAAAAAAAGTGATTTTCCTTGTAAATAAGCTCTTACTTTTTCCACATTGAACCAAGTTCGTAAATATGAAACAGCATAGATAATCAACAATAAAAGTATAAAAATCTTAACCGTGTCAAATATAAAAAAATGTAAAGCTGATGTTAGATGATTTGCTTTATCTAAACCTAAAAAGCTATAAATAAAAAAATCAACCAACTTTTCCCAATAATAAAACACTAGTTCAACGCCTCAACAACTTTTGGAAGTAAAACTTCTTCTATTTCTTTATATGTTGCTTCAAATGCTTCAAAACCTTTTCCATCTGGATCTTCAAAGCCAACATGTATAACTTTAACAGCTTTTGGAAACATAGGGCAAGTCTCATTTGCGTGGTCACAAACAGTTACTACTAAATCATAAGCATTGTCTATTACTTTATCTATAGTTTTTGAGTGATATTCCTCTTTCCAAATCCCTTTATCTTCAAGCAATTTTTTTGCATTTGGATTTACTCTTCCACTTGCTCGAACTCCTGAACTATCCGCACTAATTTCTTCTAACTTTGCGTTTATTAAAGCCTCAGCGATGATACTTCTACAACTATTTCCTGTACATAAAATTAAAACTTTTTTCATAAATACTCCTTATTGGTTCACATGCCAAGTTTCAGGGAAACCTGTTTTTATATGTTCATCTTTTACAAGCTCAATAAACTTTAAAACATTTATTTTTAGCTCTTCCTTTGACTTTTTAACCTTTGCTTTTTTCTCTTCATAACTTCCATCACATGCAGGACTTGAGATATTCCAATGCAACACTCCATCAAGACTTGGGAATATTGGACAAGCCTCTTTTTTTGCCTCATCACAAACAGTTATTACATAGTGAAAATGTAAACCTTGTTTAAAATACTCAATAATACTATTTGTAGTATATGATGAAATATCCATATTTTCATCTTCATTTATCACTTCAACTGCCATTGGATTTAGTACACCTGCATTTACACCTGCACTAAATACTTCAAAATCCTCTCCACCATATTTAGCTAATAATGCTTGTGCCATTTGACTTCTTGTTGTGTTAGCACTACATATAAATAAAACTTTTGTTTTCAATTTTTCTCTCCTTTAAACAAATAATAAAACTATAAATAAAACTGGTGGTGTGATAATAAGTCCAAATTTTGAGTACTCCCAAAATCCTATTTTTACACCTTTTTTTGCCAATACATGAAGCCATAATAGCGTAGCAAGGCTACCAAATGGTGTCATCTTTGGTCCAAGATTACACCCTATGATATTTGCATAAGCCAAAGCTTCATTTGGAAAATCTTTTAATGCTATATCCATTATCATAACTGTTGGCATATTATTCATAATTGCACTTAAAATTGCACTTATAAATCCAGTTCCAATAACCGCTACCATATCTCCTTGCTTAACTAACTCATGTAAAATCATAGTCAAATAGTCAGTCAATCCAGCATTTTTAAGCCCATAAACCACAATATAAAGCCCTATACTAAACCACACAACTTGCCAAGGTGCCTCTTTTATGATATGTTTTGGCTCAACTGCTTTTTGAAGTGTTGCGATTATCAAAAATAGTATTGCACCACCTAGTGCAAAGATTGATATTGGAAGATGGAACGCATCACCTATAAAATAAATACTCAATAAAAACGCTAAAAATACCCATGAAAAATAAAACATCTTTTCATTTTTGATGGCACTTTTTGGCTCTTTTAACAAACTTATACCCACAACATTCGGAATATCTTTTTTTAATAAAACATATAAAAAAAGTGTTGATACAACAACACTTACGATAAATGGAATTATCATATTGAAAAAATATTGCACGAAACCTATTTTAAAATAGTTTGCTGTTACTATATTTGTAAGATTTGAAAATACAAAAGGTAAAGATGCACTATCACTTATAAATCCACCAGCAAGTAAAAATGCAACTATTGTTTTTATATTTAACTTCAATATTCTCATTTTTGCTAATAAAATTGGAGTTAATATCAAAGCTGCTCCATCATTTGCAAAAAGTGCTGAAACAAAAGCTCCTAGTAAAATAGAATAAACAAACATTTTTATTCCACTCCCATTTGAGATTTTTGCCATTTTTAAAGCACACCACTCAAAAAATCCAATTTCATCTAAAACCATAGATAAAATTATAATTCCAATAAATGCCAAAGTTGCATCCCAAACTATACTTGAAACAACTAATACATCAGAAAAACTTACAACTCCAAAAATCAAAGCCACTATAGCACCACAAACAGCAGTTGTTCCTATTTGAAGATTTTTTGGTTGCCATATCACAAAAACTAGAGTGAGTAAAAAAATAAAAATTGCCAAAAACATCTATCTATCCTCGTGCATATCTAATATTTCAGATTTTAATGTGTAAATGTATGTATCCACTTCTATTTCATCATATCGCTCAACACTAACAGCAGTTCTTTCAAACTCTTCACCTTCAAATTCATCCAAAAAATCCCAATGATTGATTAAGTTATCAGAATAAAATAAAAACCCATGAATAGTATCATCTCCTACATCAAGCCTAATACCTGGATACCCCATACTAGCACTCCAACCAGCATCTATTAACTTTCCTTTTACAGTTGCTGGTACAAACTTTCCTACAATATTTTCTAAAACATGTCCATTTGGACAATTTGGCATCAATGTACCATATACAAAGAGTGTCTCTTTCAACTAATTGTCCTTTTCACAAGCTTTTATCAAATTTGGAAGTTCAATATCCAAATAACCTATCTCTTTTAAACAGCTTTGTCTAAATTCATCAAGAGGAGATCTCACACTATAATATGCCCATCTTCCATCTCTTTCAAGCTTTAAAAAACCTGCTTCTTTTAGGATTTTTAGATGTCGTGAAAGTCTTGATTGAATCATATTAAATGAGTTTTCCAAATCACAAACACAACATTTGCCATAGGTATTTATAAATTTTAGAAGTCTAACTCTTGTTTCATCGTTCAAAGCACCAATAGATTTTAAAAATATATCCATTTTTATTCCTATATTTTATTGATGAGATATTAGCATAAAATGTTTTAATATATCAAGATATCTTGATATATTAAAACAAAAAAATAAGAGTCTTATGATAACTACTTAAAAAAAGTAATTATCATAGGAAGAAAAATAGCTGTAAATATCCCGCTAAGTCCCATAGCTAAAGCTCCAAAAGCAGCTGCTTTTTCACTTATTTCTATAGCTCTTGCAGTTCCAATACCATGTGATACAAGTCCAAGTGCAAAGCCCTTTGAAGTCTCATATTTAACACCTGCTAATTTAAAAACTATTGTGCCAAATAAAGCTCCTATAATCCCTGTTATTAGTACAAATCCAACAGCTAAAGATGGAATTCCACCTATTTGTTGTGAAGTAATAATTGCTATTGGTGCTGTGATAGATTTTGTAGTCATAGATAAAATCGTAGGTAAATCAGCTCCAAAAATCCACAACAGTGCAACAGCAATAGCAACTGAGAAAACACCCGCAATTACTAAAGTAAAAGCTATTGGTATAAAAAGTGTTTTTACATAACTTAGATTTTTATATAGTGGCAACGCCAAAGCAACTGTTGCAGGTCCTAAAAAAAAGTGAATTATCTCAACACTTTTAAAATACTCTTCAAAAGAGGTATTTGTATATATAATCAAACTTAGAAGTATCACATAAGCTATAATTATTGGTTGTAACAACGTATGCTTATTAAATTTTTCATATATAATAATACCTAGTTTAAAAGCTGCCAAAGTAGCAATTAGCCAAGTAAGTGGCGTAGAGTGTATATAATTTATTAATGCATCATAATTCATCTTTTTGAGCCTTTGATGTAAGAAAATCCATAAATTTTGCACTAAAAACTAAAGCTACTAAAGTTCCTACAAATAGTGCAATTACTATCGCCCAAAACTCTTTTGTAATGATATCTAGCTGAGTAATTATTCCCATAGCTGCTGGAATAAAAAGTAATGGTAAATATCTTAAATGCAATGCAACAGCATTGTCAAGACTATGAAAACTTCCTTTTTTAAGCAATAAAAATACCAATAATAAAACCATACCAATAACTGGTCCTGGCACTAACAGTTGAAAAAATTTGCTTATACACTCTCCAATAAACTGGAAAAGTAATAAAACAATAATACCTTTTAACATTCGTTTCCTTAAAAAATTGCTGAATTATATAAAATTTCTAGGCAAGAGGATCCTCTCCACTCTCCCAAGATGCTAAATATTTCTGAACTAAATGAAAATCTTCACCTTTATGTTCTGTAAAAGTCACATACTGATTCTGTGAATTTATACCAAAATTATGTTTTACTATTTCCATGTATGCTAAAGCTAGTTCTCTTCTTTTTTCTATTGTTCGACCTTCTCTAATATCCAAGTTCATCAAACAAATATCATCTGTTGGATTTGCTCTTCCAATAGTCAAACTATACTTATCATACTCTCTAATAGTAATTGCAATATGATCAGTTCCTGTATCCATAATTTCACTAAAAGTTGCTCGTATCTCTTTTACAAACTCTTCTTTTGATTCGTGTGATACTTTTTTGTTTATTTCAAATTGTAAATGTGGCATGATAAAAGTCTCCTTTTAATTTTTAAATAACGAATAAATAGAAGAGAAATCCTCTTCACCTTTTCCTAAATTCTTCATTTTAGAAAATAACTCTTTTGGAACTGCTGCACTATAAAGTGGCATTTTAAGATTATACGCCAAATCTTGTAATAAATGTAAATCTTTATTTATAGCATTATTTGAAAAATGAGGTGAAAAATCTTCATCTATTAACTTTTGAGTTTTTGCTTTTAAAACCAATGATTGACCACCACCAACTCCTAGTATCTCTAAAGCTTTTGCTTTAGGAATAGCACAATTTTCAGCCAATACTGTACATTCAGCCAAAGTAGCCATAAATGAACCTAAACAAAGATTATTTATAAGTTTCATTTTTGTAGCACTTGATGGAACTGGTAGATGAAAAATCTCACGTGCGATTTTTTCTAAGATTGGTTTTACAGCTTCAAAAACTTCTACTTTTCCAGAACTAACAACTGTTAATTCACCTTTAAGTGCAGGAGCAACTGAGCCAAAAACTGGATTTTCAAGATAGTTTGCACCTATATTATTTACCATCTCATGAAATTTTAAAACATCATCATAATGATTTGTAGTTAAATCAATAATTGTTTTTCCTTTTAGCTCATCGCATAAAAGTCCATCAACTCCAGTTAAAATATTTTCAACAGCAATTGAATCAAACAAACATAAAAATATAACTTCGCAATTAGTTAATAACTCTTTTGGAGTGTTTGCTTTTTCATAAGGTAAATCTTTTATTCTTTCTTTATTTCTATTATAAATTGTTAATTCTATATTTTGTGAAGCTAATCTTGTACATATTGCTTGACCTAAATTGCCAAGTCCTATAAACCCTATTCTCATTTTTTTCTCCTAGATTTTTTCATCTATGTATTATAAGAGCTTAACATTAAAAAAAGATGATATTTTTTGATTAATTAAAAAAAAGGTAAAGAAGAAAAATAGATGGCAAAGTTGCCATCTATTTATAAATTAGTTTTTAAAATCTGCTACGATTTTTGCTTTTAATTTAGGAATCGTAAACCCAAACTCTTCAAATAGGTCATTTGCAGGACCTGATGCTCCAAAAGTTTCCATACCAAATACAACATCTGCATATTTATAGTATTCTAAAGCACGTGCAGCTTCAACTGCATAAACTTTAGTTTTTGGATCAATGATTTTTTCAACATACTCTTTACTTTGTTCCATTAATAAATCAAAACAAGGTACAGATACAATATTTGCAAAAATACCTTCTTCTTCAAGTTGACAAGCTGTTTGAAGTGCTAACATTAACTCACTTCCAGATGCCATGATAGTAATATTTGCATTTTCTCTTTGTCTTAATAAATATGCACCATTAGATACATTTCCATAAGCTCTTTCATCTTTTAATACTTTTAAGCCTTGTCTTGAGCAAACAAAAGCAGTTGGAGCTTTCATTTTAAGTGCTACTTTCCAAGATTCAATATTTTCTGTTGCATCAGCTGGTCTAAATGTATAAAAATTTGGTAATGCTCTAAATTGTGATAAATGCTCAATTGGTTGGTGAG
>CAZDFZ010000062.1:7734-8514 GCA_964504855.1 uncultured Aliarcobacter sp. | reverse complement strand
CATTAATTAGTTTGTAATCTTGGAAAATAATACCAATATCTTTTCTAAGAATTCTTAATCTTTTTCCTCTTATTTTAAAAACTTCTTGATTATCAATTTTTAAACTGCCATGTTTTAATGGAATGTCTCCATAAAATGATTTTAAAAGTGTTGATTTCCCACTTCCTGAATTTCCACCTATAAAAATAAATTCTTTAGGTTTTATAGAAAAACTACCTTTTTTTATAATATATTTATTATCATCATATTAAAGATATATATTTTTAGCTTCTATCATTTACTTAAAATCTCTTTTAGTTTTTTATGTGCATTTATATTTGAGCTTGTAGGAAGAGGGTTTCCTTGATAATAAGAAATGCTTCCATTATTAATATGTAAATATTTAGTTACAGGTCTGTCAAAATTTCCCATTGTAATTTTTATTAATCCAGAATTATCACTATTTTCAATAGTATAAAGTTCTTCTATATGAATAAAATAATTATTTTCAATTATTGATTTAGTTGGTATTGTCGTAATAGTTTTATTGAAATCAACGTTAAATTCAAAAGAAAAATCAAAATTTAAATTTATATTTTCATCTTCATCTTGCGCTTCTAAAACAACATCATAAATATTCTTACCTTGTTTTTTCCATCTATCCTCATATTTACTTGATACTGCTAAATCTTTGTTTATATCAATAGTAATTCTACCTTTTGGTAAATTTGTAAGAAGCTCAGTACAATAATCAAAGTATTTTCTACTATCTGTTCTAAGTTCTAATGTCCCTTTTACTTT
>CAZDFZ010000062.1:349-7724 GCA_964504855.1 uncultured Aliarcobacter sp. | reverse complement strand
TACAAATTCATTTGAATAGATTCTTCTATGAGGTTTTTTATCCCATGGAACAGGAAAATGTACAAAAATCTTACCAACTTTATTTGATTCAATGAATTCCATAAAAAGTCTAGCATCATAATTTACAACTAAAACATTTGTAATATCTTGTAGTTCTAATTGTTTCAATAGTTGTTCTATTGAAGGATAATGAATCTCTAAACCAATAAATTGAATATTAGGATTTGTTTTTGCTTGATGTAAAAGATGTCTTCCGCTACCAAAACCTATTTCAATTTGTATCTCTTTTTCTGTATTGAATTCATCAACAAAATAATTAATATCTTTTAAATATTTGTTTTGAATTTCATTTTTTAATTTTAAATTATTTGTATTTGAAAATAAAATATTAGATTCATTTAAATTTACGTAAGCATTTAAAGCATTTTTTATCAAAGTTACTGGTGATATTCTTGTAACTTTATCTGCTTTTATCATAAAATCATCATTTTTAGGTTTTAATGATAATAAAAAATCTTTATTTTCATGTTCTAAAGCAATTCTATATTCTACTTTTCTACTCTTTTGAGTAAAATTATAAGACTTAGCTATAAATTTAAAATTTACACCATCTTTACTTGAAGGTATATTTATTAACTCTTTTTTTTCAAATACTATATGTGGCATATATGCTCTTAATTATGATAATTTTGTTGAATTTTTAAAATTTAGATCATTAAAACTCATACCTTGAACAGGTTCAGGTGAACTCTCTAATCCATCTTTATCAATTGCAATTACTTTATAATAATAAGTTTTTCCAGCAGTATCAGTAGTATCTATGTATTCTGTTGTATTTGCATTAACTTCTTTAATTTTTTCATAGCCAAAAGCTTTAAAAGTACTTCTTTGTATTTCATATTTTACAACATCATCTGAAGATGAAGGATTCCAAGATATAACAATTCTCTTAGATTCACCATTACTTGCTCTTACATTTGAAGGATTTGCTGGAAGAGGTTTCGTTTTTCCAACTACTACTTTACTTGGAGCTGCTTCAACGTCATCAAAACTAAATGCTTTAATTCTATATTTATAACTAGAATTATTATCTAATCCTGTATCTACATATTCAACTTGAAGTCTTTCATTTATTGTTTTTAAAAGTATCCATTCATTTAACAGAGTATTATATTTCTCAATTCTATAATAACCAACTCTTTTATCTTGATGAGGCTTCCAAACTAATTTTACACTATTTGGTAAACCTGAAATAGCTTGAACAAAATCAATAGGTACAATTCTTGGTAATGTTTGTACAATATAAGCATCAGTTGTTTTTGATTCAGTTCCATTTGCAGTTATTGATGATATTTGATATGCATATCTTGTTTTTGGTTCAAGACCTCTATCCACATAATGAGTTGCATATTTATTATCAAGAACTTTTACAAGTTTTAATTCATTAGAACCTTTATCAATTTCTGTTCTATAAAAATTATATCCAACAACTCTTGGATCATTTACTTTTTCCCATTCAAATCCAACATTTGCCATATCTGGAATAGATTTAATTGAATCATAATTTACAACTTCAAGTGAATTATCCACTTTCGGTTTCGAATCAGGAATAATGTCATTTATTCCATTTGTACAACCACTAAATAATAGTAGTAAAGTAGTCAACGATGTTATTTTCATTAATTTTGTCATTTATATCTTCTCCTTGAAAGTTTATATTTAAAAATTCATTCATATCTTTTGGTAGATTTGCTTTAAAACTCATTTCTTTATTTGTTATAGGATGTGTTAAATAAAGATAATAAGCATGTAAATAAAATCTATTTATTTTATTCAATTCGCCCTTAAAACCATATAAATTGTCTCCAAGTATATGCCTATTAATGGAACTTAAATGAACTCTTATTTGGTGTGTTCTTCCTGTATATAATTTTGCACCAATTAATTCAAAATTTTCTTTATCACTTAAAGCAATTTTACAAAATGCAGATTTTGCATTTCTTCCATTCCCATCAATTGCCATTTTAAGTCTATTATTTTGATTTCTTGCTATTGATTTATCTATAACTAAATTTTCTTTTAATGGATTATCAATAATCGCCAGATAATATCTTCCCATTGATTTATCTTCAAGTTGTTTAGAAAGTCCTAAATGAGCTTGATTTGTTTTTGCAACAACCATAACTCCACTTGTACCTTTATCAAGTCTATGGACAATTCCATGCCTAATTTCTGCACTAATTGTTGATAATGAAAAATTATTCAATTTTAACCAATCAACTAATGTTGCATCTTTAACACTTGGAGCATCATGAACAGTTAGATTATATGGTTTGTTTATTACTAAAATATCATCATCTTCATAAATGATTTCAATACTTTTATCTGCTAAAGATTCTTTTATAAATTCAGTATTTTTTACTTGATTTAATTCACTTTGTGGAAAATGAACATCAACTACTTGATTTTCTTTCAATTTAAGACCAGTTTTATTTACAATTTTGCCATCTACTTTTACATATTCTTTTTTAATTAGTTGTTCTATTTGATTTCTTGAAGCGTCAATTTGCGTTGCAAGAAACTTATCTAATCTATTTGTTTCAAAAACAATAAAATTTTTATCCATATTTAGATACTCTTTCATTATGCGTTTATTTGATAAAAGAATTATTTCCCATTTTGATTATTTGTTAATAATATTTATTTTACCTTTGGTATTTGTATCATACCATTTAATTGGTGAAACAAACGACAAGTTAGCTAATAAACAATTAGTATATTATGCATTTTCTATTATTGCATTTGCAATTGTATTTATTTTACCTATAAGAAAAAAAATTAGAATTATTCCATCATTATATTGGATAGGTATTTTATTATTGATTGCTGTTGAATTTGTTGGAATAAGCAAATTAGGTGCAACTAGATGGATACATATATCTATTTTAGATACTACAATTCAACCATCGGAATTATTCAAACCTATATTTATATTGATGTTAGGATATTTAATTCAACAAAATCCTCCATCAAGAAATGGTTATAATTTTTATGATTTTTGTTATTTTTCATTTTATATATTGCTACCTTTTTTATTAATTGCAAAAGAACCTGATTTAGGTACAGCAATGGTTTTAATACTTGTTGGATATGGAATTCTATTTGTAATAGGCGTTAATTGGAAAATATGGGCAAGTATTATATTAATAATTTCATTTAGTTCACCATTTATTTACACATATTTAATGAAAGATTATCAGAAAAAAAGAATTACAGATTTTTTATCTGAAACACCAAGTTATCATGTTCAGCAATCAATTATTGCAATAGGTTCTGGTGGACTTACAGGAAAGCAAAGTGAAGATGCAACACAAACTCAATTAAAGTTTTTACCAATTGCAACTAGTGATTTTATCTTTGCATATTTTGTAGAAAGACATGGTTTTTTAGGAGCATTAGGTTTAATTTCTTTATATGGTTTAATAATAATACATCTTTTAAGTATGAATTATTATTTTAAGGAAGATTATATAGTCAGGGTTTTTGCATCCGGATTAGGGCTTTTGATATTTTTTAATATGAGTGTTAATATTTTGATGGTTATTGGATTTGCACCTGTTGTTGGTATACCATTACCATTATTCTCATATGGTGGAAGCTCTTTTATTAACTATATTGTTACATTTGCAGTTTTAGAAAATTTATTAGCATTTAGATATATGAATTTATATAATTATGAAAGAAAATTATAAATAAAAATAGTTTTTAATATAATCTGTATTGTACATGAAATCTAAGTTTTGTACTAGTTTCTGGTTTTGGATAATTTTTATAAGCAATTTGAATTAATTCTAATGAATATTCATCTAATATATTATATCCAGATGTGTCAATAACTTTTAAATTTGTAATACTTCCGTCAGGATGAAACATAAATTCTATTATATTTACTCCACCAATTTTAAGTTTTGCAGCAAGTGGAGGGTAACCTAATCTTGTTAAAACTTTTTGAGTAATAGTTTGGAAATTTTCTAAATTTCTTTCTATATAGGCTTTTTGTATTTTTGTAAAAGTTTCATATTCTTTACCATACAATTTCTCAAGTTCATTTAAAATATCTTTATTAACTGGCTCTTTTTGAGATAGAAAATTTTCTAAAGTTTTTTCTTGTAATGAACTTTTATTTTCAACAATTTGTTCAGATAATATCTGTTTTTGTAAAATCTTTGATTTTTCAATATCTATTTTTTTATTTGTATCTACAGCTTTTTTAACATCTTTTTGAATAGTTTCTTTTTGAATAGTTTCTTTTTGAATTTTTGGTATTTCTACTTTTTTTTCAATTTTTTGCTCAACTTTTGCTTCAATTTTATTTTCTACAGGTTCAATTTGTTTAAGTTTTACAAATTTCACATCTGATTTATTTATAATTTTATCTTCTTGCATAGTATTTTGTGTAGGCTGGTTAATCGTATAATTGCTAAATATAAGAAAATGCAAAGATATTGAAATAATAAAGGCTAGTATAATAATTCTCATAGCGCGATTATAATACAATAACGCTGATAAATGATTAATAGGAATATAAATGTTTGATAAATCAATCAAAGCTTATACACAAGCTTGTGAAGTAATTCCAGGAGGAGTTGATTCACCTGTAAGAGCTTTTAAAAGTGTTGGAGGAACACCACCTTTTATAGAAAAAGGTGAGGGTGCTTATTTATTCGATATTGATGGAAATAAGTATTTAGATTTTGTGCAAAGTTGGGGACCACTAATTTTTGGTCATTGTGATAAAGATATTGAAGATGCAGTAATTCAAACTGCAAAAAAAGGTTTATCTTTTGGTGCGCCAACACAACTAGAAACAGATTTAGCAAATGAAATAGTTGATATGTTTGATAATATTGATAAAGTTAGATTTGTAAGCTCAGGAACTGAAGCTGTAATGAGTGCTATTAGATTAGCTCGTGGAGTTACAGGGAAAAATGATATTGTAAAATTTGAAGGATGTTATCATGGACATTCTGATTCACTATTAGTTCAAGCAGGTTCAGGTATGGCAACATTTGGAAGTCCTAGTAGTCCAGGAGTTCCTGCTGATTTAACAAAACATACACTTTTATGTGAATACAATAATATTGAGAATCTAAAAAAATGTTTTGAAGATAGTAGTGATATTGCTTGTGTTATAATTGAACCAATTGCTGGAAATATGGGATTAGTTCCTGCAAGTGATGAATTTTTACAAGCTTGTAGAGAACTTTGTGATGCAAATAATGCTTTATTAATTTTTGATGAAGTAATGAGTGGTTTTAGAGCTTCGTTAAAAGGTGCAAGTGGTATTTTAAAAGTTCAAGCTGATATTATTACTTTTGGAAAAGTAATAGGTGCAGGTATGCCAGTTGGTGCATTTGCAGCTAATAAAAAGATTATGGGACATTTAAGTCCAGATGGAGCTGTTTATCAAGCTGGAACTTTAAGTGGAAATCCAGTTGCAATGGCTGCTGGACTTGTGAGCTTAAGAAAATTAAAATCAAATCCAGAGATTTATTCACAATTAAATGAAAAAGCAAAAAGATTAGTAAATGGTTTAAAAGAAGTTGCAAATAAAAATAATATTCCTCTTCAAATCAATACAAGAGGTAGTATGTTTGGTTTCTTCTTTTGCGAAAATGAACCAAAAAATTTCAAAGAAGTAGGTCTTTGTGATTTTAAAAGGTTTGCAATCTTTCACCATGAAATGTTAAAAAAAGGTTTTTATTTTGCTTGTTCTCAATATGAAGCAGGTTTTATTTGTACAGAAATTACAAATGAAGATATTGATGCGTGTATTACTGCAGCGTCAGAAGTTATGAAAAATTTGTAAAAACAACTGGTTGTTCTCTTTAGAGTTTGTTTCTTTAACTTTGGCTTTGCTAAAGTGTTAAAAGAAATTTAATATTAAAAAAAAGGAAAAATTATGGAATCAATTAAAAATGTAGAGTTAGTAAAAAAAGCAAATATTTATTTTGGTGGAAATGTTACAAGTAGAACATTTATTGAGCCAAATGGTGATAAAAAAACTTTAGGTATTATGATGGTTGGTGAGTATACATTTGGAACAAATGAGGCTGAATTAATGGAAATCATAGGTGGTGAGTGTGAAGTAAGATTAAAAGATAGCACTGAATGGAACACATATACTGAAAATACATCTTTCAATGTTCCTGCAAACTCTAGCTTTGATATTAAAGTAAAAGTTATAACAGATTATTGTTGTTCATTTATTAAATAATTGGAATATAAATGCAAGAAAATCAAGAGTTTGAAAAACCAAAACATCAAGATAAGATAGTTGCTTTAGATAATTTATCTTTAGGAATTTCTATTGTTGCAGCTATTATTATAGGTTTTGGTATTGGATATGGATTAAAACAACTTACAGGATATACTTGGACTTTATGGTTGGGTATTGCATGGGGTATTTTAGCTGCAATTTATAATGTTTATAAAGCGTATAAAAGAGCTCAAAAAGAATATGAAGGAATGGAAAATGATCCAAGATACTCATATAGGGCAAAACATGGAGATAAATCTTTTGCTAAAGATGAAGATTAATTCTGAAATTATAAAGTTTGCGAAGGTCTTTTTTATTTTAGACCTTTGCTTTATCTCTTATTCTTTAATGTTTGAAACTAGTTTGTGGCTTTTAAGTTCTCAGGTTGCATTTTTTTCTTCATTATTTATAACTATAGCTTCTTTTTTATCTTACAAAAGAAATATTGAAAATCGATTATCAAATCTTGATTTAACACAAGATAATGAGAGTGTTGATAGGGATAAAATTGATGAAATTGATGATCCTTATGATTTATACACTGAATATAAAGAAATACCAGAATCAGAATTAACACCAGAAAAAATAAAAGAAATAATAAATGATGAAAAATCAAAAGTAAAAAGAAATTCTTTTAAAAATACTATTTTCTCGGCAAGTGGATTTTTATCAATTTATAGAGTTTTAGGTTATATGATTTTAATATTTGGCTTTTTTGCACTAAATAATAATAAAATACTTATACCTATTGCTTTTATTATTGGTTTAGGAATTGTACCTTTAGGAGTTTTATTTTCAAAGCTAATTGAAAAAAAGCTTTGAAAATTAAAGAATAAGTGGTAGATCTAAAGTAATTTTAGTCTCATCAGTAGTTATTATAAAAGAGTTTGTCTCTTTTATATTTAATGATGAAAAATCACTTTTTTCATTAGAACTAATTTCAACACTAATTAGTGAATACTTTTTATCATCAATTTTAATATATTCACCAATTTTTAACAAAATTGAACAAGCCACATTCTCTTTGTCTTTAAAAACTTCAAAACCAGTGTGTTT
>CAZDFZ010000062.1:0-339 GCA_964504855.1 uncultured Aliarcobacter sp. | reverse complement strand
AAAACTTGATTTAATGTTTTTATAAATGTGCTAGCATCTAATTTAAATTCAGGGATTGATGGATCATAATTTTTTGTGAAATTAATATTATTTTTTATTTTACTTGTTGAAATAGCTAAATCGACTAATGTAAAAATATTTGTACTATTAATATTTTTTATATTGAGTTTTGATTCTTTTTTTACCATAGCACTTTTATAAAGTTTCATATGAATTTCATCTTCATTTTGATAAGTTACGGTAATAGCATAAAAAGTATAATTTTTGATTGTCAAATCAATGTAAGAAGTTAATGCTCCAAAAGTTTTTGGAGCATATGTCAAAGCTAAATCAAAAAGT
>CAZDFZ010000061.1:1485-8738 GCA_964504855.1 uncultured Aliarcobacter sp. | reverse complement strand
AGCTTTAAACATATCTTATGTTTAGTGCTAAGCTTTTTTTTTAGCCTACTTTTTTATTTGAACTTCTCTCAGGGTTCTCTTTGGAAAAAGCTTCTTCTTTTATCCTATTCCTTCTTTACTTTTTTTATCTTTCGCTCTTCCTTTTCTATTTTACGCTTTCTTTATCTGATATGAACTATTTTACAGCTGCTTTATGGTAGCATCGCTTTTTATTTAAACTAGGATTTCTTCTTTGGAAAAATTACACTATACATATGATTTATTTGTTACAGATACTAAAACTTTGATTGAAAAGTGTACTAACTTTCAACCAGATATTATATTAGCAGTTGCACGAGGTGGGTTAACATTATCACATTTTATGGCACAAACTATGAATATAAGAAATTTATTTAGTATAAATTCTATTCATTACAACGATGAAACAAAACTTGATACATTTGAAATTTTCAATATTCCAGATTTATCAAATGCAAAAAGAGTTTTAATTGTAGATGATATTGTAGATAGTGGTGAAACAATGGTAGAGATTTTAAAAATATTAAATAATAAATTTCCAAATGTAGAGTTTAAAATAGCAACTTTGTTTTATAAAAAAACTGCTTTAATACAACCAGATTTTAGCGTAAAAGAGGCAAATTGTTGGATAGATTTCTTTTGGGAAGTAGATATATAAAAATAGGAATATGGTATGAGTGATAAAGTAAAAATTTTTTTTGCAATTTGTTCTTTTTTGATGGCATTAGGAATAGCACTAGGAGCATTTGGAGCCCATGGTTTAAAATCAGTTTTAGATGAAAAAATGTTAGAAGTTTATAAAACTGGAGTTCAGTACCATTTTTATAATACTTTAGGATTATTTGTTGCAACAATAATATTTTCTTTTAAAGAGACTAAAAAGATTTATATTTCGTTGTTTATTATTTTAATAGGAATGTTGATTTTTTCTTTTTCATTATATATATTAACAATTTTTAATATGCCTATATTAGGAATAGTTACTCCAATAGGTGGAACATTGTTAATTATTGGATGGCTAACTCTTTGTTACAGTATTTTAAAAGATTAAAAATAGATGAAAACTTTTTCTATTTTAGGGTGTGGTTGGCTTGGTTTTGAACTAGCAAAATCTTTGAAAAATGACTTTTTAGTAAAAGTTTCATCAAGAAGTGAAGATAAAATTGAATTATATAAAAATGAAGGATTAATTCCATTTTTGTTAAATGAAAATAATGTTGACTTTTTAGATGATCTACTTGATACAAACTATCTATTTATAAATTTTCCACCATCTAAATTTGATGATTACATCTCTTTTTTAGAGAAAATATTTTTAAATAAAAATTTAAGTAAAATAGAAAAAATCATATTTATTAGTTCTACTTCTATATATCCAAATATTGATGGAATTTTTGATGAGAACTCACAGTTAGATATTTTAAATTCAAGTTTAGTTTATAAGGCTGAAAAAATATTTAAAAGCAAAATTGATATGATATTTAGAGTTTCTGGTCTTGTTGGTGGTAATAGATATTTTGGCAAAAGAAGTGCAGGAAAAATAGTAGAGTTTCCAAATACTCCCATTAATTTTGTGCATAGAGATGATGTTATTGCTGTTACTAAATTTGTGCTTGATAATAATTTAAAAGGTATATATAACATATCTTCAAACAAACATCCAAATAAAAAAGAGATTTATTCTTATAATAGTAAAAAGTTTGGTTTTGATATGCCCATATTTAAAAATGATGATACATTTATAAATAGAATTATTGATGGTTCAAAAATTGAAAGAGATGGATTTGTATATAAATACAATGATGTATTTAGCTTCTAATTAAAATAATGTTAAAATTAAATAGAATATAGAATTAAAGGAATTATTATGGCAGCAAAAGAACATCAATTTGATATTTCAGCAAAACTAGATATGCAAGAGATGAAAAATGCAGTGATACAAGCACAAAAAGAGATTGATACAAGATATGATTTCAAGGGTATTTCAAAAGAAGTAGATTTGAATATTGGAGCTAAAACTTTAACTCTTATCAGTTCAAGTGATAATAAAATTGATGCAATGAGAGATATTTTAATATCAAAAATGAATAAAAGAGGAATTTCAATAAATTCATTAGAAGAGTTGAAAAAAGAAGATGCAAGTGGTGGAAACAGAAAATACTCTTATAAAATAATAGATAGTATTGAAAAAGATGAAGCAAAAAAAATTCAAACGGAAATTAAAAATTTGAAATTAAAAGTTACTGCAGCTAATCAAGGTGATGAAATAAGAGTTACTGGAAAAAATATTGATGATTTACAGGCAATTATGAAACATTTAAAATCACTTGATTTTAAAGCCCCATTAGTATTTGATAATTTTAAATAAAGATATTTAATGGTAAATATTATCGAATCTTTGGAAATTAGTGAATTAAAAGAGACAAAATTTATTCGTCCTGTAAAAGTTACTTATTTTCAAAATGGTATTTCAAAAAGTTGGGAAGCTGTAAAAAGTCATAATAGTGTGGCTATACTTTTGTATCATACAGAAAAAAAAGCTTTTTTACTTGTGAAACAATTTAGAGTTCCAGTTTTTTTAAATGATAATTCAAAAACTTTTACTTATGAGTTATGTGCAGGTTTAGTTGATAAAGATAAATCTTTAGAAGAAATTGCAAAAGAAGAGATAGATGAGGAATGTGGTTATAATGTTTCATTAAATCATATTATTAAAATAACATCATTTCATACAAATGTTGGAATAAGTGGTTCTTGTCAGTATTTATATTTTGCAAAAATTGATGAATCAATGAAAATTCATGATGGAGGAGGTATTAATGATGAGCAAATCGAAACATTTTTTCTTCCTGTTGAAAATAGTGATGAATTTATTTTTGATGAATCTAAGGCTAAAACGCCAGGCTTAATGTTTGCCTTTTATTGGTTTTTTAAAAATAAAGATAAATTAGGAGTAGAATGAAATATTTAATTATTATTTTTTTATTTGTTTATAGTTTTTCATCAGAACTTACTCTTGATCAAGTTCAATTGCAAAATAAGCAAGTGGATTCTAATAAAATAGATCAAAAACAAGCTGATATAAATAATTCTTTTATTACAAAATATGAATATGGAAAAATGTTATACAATAATCCAAGAGGAATAGGTTGTAATAGTTGTCATGGAAATGATGCACGTGGAAGAAAAATGGTTGATTTTAAGCAAGAAGTACGAGATAAAAAAATCTATAATTGTAGTTTAGTTGTTCCAGATATAAAGGATATAGATTATAAAACTTTTTCTACAAAGGTGAATTCAAAAAAGAATCCAAATTTAAAATTTGAAAAAGATCAAGTTTGTGAAAAACTTATCTATTATGCAAATGTAATGCCAACTTATTTTCTTGTTGAAGATGAGATCGACGCAATTTATTATTATATACAAAATTTGAAATAGCTTTATCTAGATAAAGCTATTCCTAATCCTACTTTATTTGTTTCTCTATCATAATCTATTAAACTATTTCCATATCCAGAAAATACTTGAAATAATCCATATGTATTAGTTGAATATAATAGTCTTGGTAAAGGAAATGTCCAATTAAACTCAGCAGAACCTCTATTTTTGTCATAAAACTCAAGATTATTTCTCAATGTTAATTCAAATTGATGTTTTTGATAAGAATAAACGAAAGTTAAATCACCATATCCATAATAATCTTGTATATCTGGATTATTATCATCTTTTCCTTCTGGTAATCTATACCAAACTTTTGGAACTATAAAAAGTTCTGATAATTGAAAAGTACCTTCTAAAAATAGTCTATTCCATGATCTTGATGTTTCATCACCTTTACCATTTGAAAAGTGATTAAATCCTAATTTATAGCTTTTTAAGACACTATTATTTTCATATGGAATTGATACAAATAATTCAGGTTCATAGTTCGTTTCTCTAAATGGGAAAGAGTGTTTTCCTGTTTGCCAAAATGATTTTTGAGTATATGAAGCTGAAACTGTTTCATTTAATCCAAAATAATCGTAAGAAATAGGCTTTTCTATACTTATTTGAAATAAAGTTTCAAATTGTTGTTTATCATCATCTGATTTATTAAAATCATAAGTTGCAGGTAAAATATAATTTTTTCTATAAGGATATAGTTCAAAACTTTTTGTAATAGATTGTTTTATATTTTCATTTGTTTCTTTATCTTCAACTTTATCTATTTGCTTTTCGTAAAAAGCTTTTTTTAAAGTTGTAAAAGATTCTTGTGTACTATTTATATTTGCTTCTTCTTTAGGAATATTTAAATTTGCTGCTTTTTTATATAAAAGCATTGCTTCTTTATAATTTCCTTCTTGCTCTAATTTTTGAGCATCTAAATATAAAATGTTTATATTTTCTGCAAAACATAAACTAGATAAAAGTAGAGGTAAGTATTTTTTCATAATTAGCCATTTTATTTTTTCGGTATTTTACATCAAAAAATATTATAAATTGATTTTATCCTTTCTAAAAGATTTTTAATGATATAATCGGCTAAAATTAGAAAAAAGGTTAAATAAAGATGCTTGTAGCACCTTCAATATTATCAGCAGATTTTGGAAATCTTGCAAGTGAAATTAAAGCTATTTGTGATGGTGGATGTGATTTAATTCATGTGGATGTAATGGATGGACATTTTGTTCCAAATATGACAATTGGACCAGTTGTTGTAAATCCAGTTGCTAAAGTGGCAACTAAACCTCTTGATATTCATCTTATGGTTGAGAATAATACTTTTTTTGTTGAACTTTTTGCTCCTTGTAAACCTGAATATATATCTTTTCATATTGAAAGTGAAAAACATCCTCATAGACTTATTCAAAAAATTAGAGATTATGGTATAAAACCAGCAATCGTACTTAATCCTCATACTCCACCTGAATCAATAGAATATTTACTTGAAGATTTAGATATGGTTTTATTAATGTCTGTAAATCCTGGATTTGGTGGACAGAAATTTATATCAAGTGTTATAGAAAAAGCTAAAAAATTAAAAGAGCTTATAAATAAAAGAAATCCAAAATGTTTAATTGAAGTGGATGGTGGAGTTAATGATAAAAATATCTATGACTTAAAAGAAGCAGGTGTTGATGTGGTTGTTGCTGGTTCTTACGTATTTGGAAATGCAGATTATTCAAAAGCTATAAAAAGTTTACAGGTTTAAAATGAGAGTAAAAATTTGTGGTATTACAAATTTAGAAGATGCAATTAATGCTATAAATGCAGGTGCTGATGCTTTAGGTTTCGTATTTTATGACAAATCTCCAAGGTATATAGAACCAGCCAAAGCAAAAGAAATAGTAAATTTACTTCCTCCATTTGTTCAAACAGTTGGACTTTTTGTAAATGAAAATGAAAATTTTATAAATAAAGTTTGTAAAGAATCTAAAATGCAATTAGCACAGATAATTGATGACAATAATCTTATCGATTATGACTTATTAGAAATAAAAAGTATTAAAGTTATTAGAGTAAAAAGTATAGAAGATTTAAAAAATTTAGATAATAACTATTATTTACTTGATGCATTTGTTGATAGTTTTGGTGGAGAAGGAAAAAGGGTTGCTCTTGAATGGTTTGAAAATATAGATTGTTCAAAGTTTATACTTGCTGGTGGTTTAACTTCAAATAATTTAAATGAAATAGATGGTTATGGTTTTTATGGAGTAGATGTGAGCTCTGGTGTAGAAGAATCAAAAGGAAAAAAGAATAAACAAAAAATGATAAATTTTGTAAAAGAAGCAAATGAAATCAAATAGAAGGATTATTCCTAAACCTCAATTAAAAATACAAAATATAATTTCAAGATTATTAAAAGAATCAATTCTATATACTGAATTTTTAGGGTTGTTAACAGAAGCATCTGATAAATTTTATGATACGCCTGAACTTGAATTTGAATTACTTTTATCAAATGGTTTGCCTTTAGAATTTGATGGGGATTACGTTTATTTAAAAACAACAAAGATGCCTATAAGTGAACAAACTTTTTGTATAGTTGATATTGAAACAAATGGTGGAAGTGTAAAGAAAGGTTATCAAATTATTGAACTTGGAGCTGTTAAATATAAAAATGGTGAAATTATTGACAAATTCCAATCTTTAGTTTATGCAAAAGATATACCTATTTATGTTCAAGAAGTTACTAAAATTAATTTAAAAATGTTGGAAAATGCTCCTAGATTAGAAAAAGTATTAAAAGATTTTAAATTGTTTTTAGAAGATGATGTCTTTGTAGCTCATGATATAAAATTTGACTACACATTTATTTCTGATTCTTTTGAAAAATTTCATTTGGGAAAATTATTAAATAGAAAAATTTGTTCAATTGATTTGGCTAAAAGAACAATAGAATCTGAAAAATATGGTTTGAGTTTTTTAAAAGAGTTGTTAAAGATTGAAGTAGATAATCATCATAGAGCCTATTATGATGCTCTAACAACAGCTATTGTTTTTGAAAAAAGTTTGACTAATATTTGTAATTCTAAAATAAATACAGTGGAAGATTTAATAGCTTTTTCAAAAAGTGATAATGTGATAAATAATCATAAAAAAGAAGCTAAATAGTATGTTTAGTCAAGAAAATTATATAGAAGTATTAAATTTTGCAGCACTTGCTCATGGTGAACAAAAGACACCAAAAGGATTACCTTATTTAGCTCATATTACTTGTGTAGCTATGGAAGTTATAAATGCATGTGAGAAATCTCAGTTAGATGAGGAAAAAGCTAATTTAGCAATTTCATGTGCTTTATTACATGATGTGATTGAAGATGCAAATATTACTTATGATGAATTATATATGAAATTTGGAAGTGATATAGCAGATGGTGTTGAAGCATTAACTAAAAATAAGAATTTAGCTTCAAAACAAGAACAGATGAAAGATAGTATTGAAAAATTACTTACACAACCTTATGAAGTTCAAATGGTTAAATTAGCTGATAGAATAACAAATTTAGGGATTCCACCTAAGCATTGGGATAGCGAAAAAATCAAGAAATATCAAAAAGAAGCAAGTTTTATTTTATCTTGTCTTGGAAATTCTAATATTTATTTAGCAAAAAGACTTGAAGATAAAATTGAAGAGTATAATAAATATATAAGCTGATTATTGATTTTTTTAAAAAAAAATTAAAAGGTCTTTTGACCTTTTAATTAGTGTTATTAAGCTTTTGCTTGAGCTTCTTGCGCGTATTTAAGACCTA
>CAZDFZ010000061.1:0-1475 GCA_964504855.1 uncultured Aliarcobacter sp. | reverse complement strand
AATCAAATGCTTTGTTATTTATTTCATGTACTTTTTCTGGTACTTTTGAAAGCATAGTTTTTCTTAATACGTCATTTGATACAGTTTCACCTGTAAAGTAGTTAGCCATAGCTAATGCTAAAACCGATTGAGTAATAACATTTCCTACTTCTTCTTTTGCAATAGTAATAATTGGAATCTCATAGATTTTCCATTTTTTTCTATCTTCTTCAGTTGGTGTTACAAGGTTTGGCTCAACAACGATAACTCCACCTTCTTTTACACCATTTTTGAATTGATTATAAGAAACTTGTGCAACTGAAAGCATGAAATCAATTTCACCATCATTTGCATAAGGATATAAAATTTCTTCATCTTGTAATGTAATATCAACAACAGTTGGTCCACCTCTAACTTGAGATGTATAAGTTGCAGTTTTTAAACCATAACCACCATTGTTAATTTTTGCAGCAGCAAAAATTGCTCCTGCAAGAAGTACACCTTGTCCACCAACACCCGTAAATCTCATTAATGTTCTATTTGCTGCCATGTGTACTCCTTATAATTGAACCATAGTTTTAGTTCTGTGAGCTTCTTTTACTTTTTCATAAGCTTCACAATATTCCATAGCTTCAGTATCTTGTTTTAAGATACCAGTTGGGAAAATACCTTTTTGTTCTTCAGGCTCTAATTTATCAAATTTAGCTTTAGCCATAGAAATAGAATCAATCCATTCTAAGTTAGCCATAGCAGTAGCCATTTTGTTTTTTCTTCCTAAGTTTACGTGACAGTTAGAGAATACTTCAACAAAAGAGAATCCTTTATGTTCAAAAGCTTTAACTAATGTTCTTTCTAATTTTTTAGGATCTAACATAGTTTCTCTAGCTACAAATGATGCACCTGCAGCTTCAACTAATTTACAAGCATCAAAAGTAGGGTCAATATTTCCTCTACTCATTGTTACTGTCCACATACCTTGTGGAGTAGTTGGAGAAGTTTGAGAGTTTGTTAATCCATAGATGAAGTTATTGATAATAATATAATTTAAGTCAATATTTCTTCTTGAAGCATGAATTGTGTGATTTCCACCGATTGCAAGACCATCACCATCTCCACCAACAACGATAACTTTTTTAGTTGGATTAGCTAATTTAATTCCAGTTGCATAAGCTAAAGTTCTTCCATGAGTTGTGTGTACTGTATTACAATTGATATATGAAGAGAATCTTCCTGAACATCCAATTCCTGAAACAACACAAACATCGTCCATATTCCATTCAAGTTTTTCTATAGCTCTAATTACAGATTTTAGAATAACTCCATCACCACATCCCCAACACCATAGTGTTGGCATTTTGTCTGTTCTTAAATATTCATCATAATTAAAAGCCATAATTACATTCCTTTCACTTTTTCAATAATTTCTAGTGGAGATAGAGGTCTTTCATTTGCTTTGAACAATGTATCAAAATCAGATCTTCCTGATACTCTTTGTA
>CAZDFZ010000060.1:0-8774 GCA_964504855.1 uncultured Aliarcobacter sp. | reverse complement strand
ATTTTAACTTAGAAGTTTTTAAATTCCAAGTATGAATTAGTGTAGCCGGATCAAATCTCATGGGATAATTAAAATAGACATGCTAAAAAAACTTGTATTAAAAAAACAGATTGAATTTATCAAAATAGGGAGAAAGGTGCATATTGCGAGAAGTGAACTTATAAGATATTTAGAGAGTAGAACAGTAAAAGCAGTAATCTAATTTTTCTAAAAGTCACTATATGTGACTTTTAGAAAATCTTTCATTATTATTTTTTTTGTAGCAATTCATATTATGAAATGGAATAAAAATAGAGAGTGAAAAAAAGCTAGGATATTCAGTGTTTTTTAGTTCTTTATAATAGGTAGTAAATGTCATACCAAATTATTATTTTATTCTTATCTTAAAAACATTAAAAATAAAGGATTAAAGATGTTAGATTATCATACTGGTCTTGATAAATTAGGATCAAAAATTGAATTTGATAATGCACTTGAGCAAAGAGAAACATTGGAAGAATTATCGCAATATATTCTAAAAAAGTATAAATCAGTTTATGTTAATGAAATAGAAGGATTATTTTTTAACAAATATTATTTTTATCATAATAGAAAAACTATATTTGGTATAGCAACAGGTTGTTATAAAAAGAAGAACCCTAAAGCATCAGGATATTATCTACAATACTACATTAACATTACATTCTCGGGTCTTAGAAGATACGATGAAAAATTAGATGAGATAACAAAAGATGTATTGTATAGCGTATATGCTTTTTTACATACTAAAGAAATACTATATACTAATACTGCAGCGGACATATATTTAGACATAAAAGCTCCTTTAAAGAATATCGTGTCACTTTGTGTTAAAAAAGCTCCTTCTGTTAAATATAATAAGCTAAATGAAGAACAAGAAAAAACAAATGTTAACTATATAGAAAAAGTAACTAAAACAAATTATAATAAAACAGCGTTAAGAGGATATTGGTATAACAAAGGAAAAAGAGCAAAATTAAAGTACAATTTAACAAGATTTGAATTAAAGCTACAGCCTAAATATTTTTATAAATATGGTTTTAGTCTGGAATCTATGGAAAAAGCTTTAGATAGATATTTTGTATTATTTTTTCAAAATATAGAGGAAAAACAACAAAAAATAGATAAATATAGTAATTATAAGTATGTAGCTAAAAGAGAACTAAAAAAACTAGAATTTGATAAATATAAATTAAAATTTGATATTACAGCTATTAAAAAATTCCTAAATTTGTTGGATGGAGCTTATGATGAAGAATTAGTGATTGAAGAAAAAGAAGATTATCTATTTGAAGATGAAATTTCACAAAAATAAAAAAAGAGTCACAAAAGAGGCATTTGATAGTTATAATATTCGTAATAAAATAAGAAAATTCTAAATAGATGCCTATTTATAGATATCTATTAAATTATTTTTAATTAATAATTAGTTTAGATTAATCCTATTTAGATAAAATAATTATAAATTATATATTAGGTAAGAAAAGTTTTATGGCAAAAGAAAAAAATCAAAAATCTATGGAAGAAACTCTTTGGGAGAGTGCAAATAAACTAAGAGGTAGCGTTGAATCAAGTGAATATAAACACATTGTTTTAGGGCTTATTTTTCTAAAGTTTGTTAGTGATACATTTGAAGAACGAAGAGAAAAACTACTAATAGAGGGTAAAGAGGCATTTATTGATATGGTGGAGTTTTACACTATGGAAAATGTTTTTTATCTTCCTGAAATTTCAAGATGGTCATACATAAAACAAAATGCAAAACAAGACGATATAGCTCTTAAAATCGATACAGCACTTGCAACAATAGAAAAAAACAATCCTAGCCTAAAAGGTGCATTACCTGATAACTACTTCTCAAGACTTGGTCTTGATGTGAGTAAACTTTCAAGCTTAATAGATACTATCAACAACATCAACACAATAGAAGATAAAGGACACGATGTAGTAGGGCGTGTTTATGAATACTTCTTGGGTGAATTTGCACTTGCAGAGGGGACACTTTGAGGGCACTTTTATACTCCAAAATCAATAGTAAATTTGTTAGCAAATATGATAGAGCCATATAAAGGAAAAATCTACGACCCAGCTTGTGGAAGTGGTGGGATGTTTATCCAATCTTTAAAATTTATAGAAGCTCACAAAGGAAATAAAAAAGATATTTCTATCTATGGGCAAGAGTTCACAGCAACTACATATAAACTAGCAAAGATGAACTTAGCAATCAGAGGAATATCTGCAAATCTTGGTGCAGTTCCTGCTGATACATTTTTCAAAGACCAACACCCTGATTTAAAAGCTGATTATATCATGGCAAATCCACCTTTTAATCAAAAAGAGTGGAGAGGTGTAAATGAGCTACTAGATGACCCAAGATGGGCTGGATATGATGTACCATCAACATCAAATGCAAACTATGGTTGGATTCTTCACATGCTTTCAAAGCTATCTCAAAATGGAGTAGCTGGATTTGTACTAGCAAAAGGAAGTTTGACAAGTAACTCAAGCAATGAAGGAGAGATAAGAAAACAACTAATAGAAAATAATCTAGTTGATTGTATAGTAAATCTTCCTGCAAAACTCTTTTTTAATACACAAATTCCTGCTTGTCTTTGGTTTATCAAAAAGAACAGAAAAACAAATGATATTTTATTTATAGATGCAAGAAATCTAGGGCATTTGATAAATAGAAGAAATAAAGATTTTAGCCAAGAGGATATAGAGCAAGTAGCTTCAACTTATCACAACTGGAAAGTAAAAGAAAACTATGAAGATATAAAAGGGTTTTGTAAAAGTGCAAGTTTAGAAGAAGTGCGAGAACTAAACTATGTATTAACCCCTGGGCGATATGTGGGACTTGAAGAAAATGAAGATGAGTTTGATTTTAAAGAGAGATTTGAAAGCTTGCAAAATGAACTGATGAAGCAAATGCAAGAAGAACAAAGTCTAAATGATAGAATCTTAGTAAATCTAGCAAAAGTTAATTTGGTGGCAGTTGATGAGTAGTTGGAAAGAGTGTAAGTTAGGAGAAGTTGCTGAAATAAATATGGGACAATCTCCAAAATCTGAATTTTATAATCAGGATAAAATAGGGTTACCTTTTTTACAAGGTAATCGTACTTTTGGACTAAAATATCCATATTTTGATACATATTGTTCTGAACCAACAAAAATTGCCAAACACGGTGAAATACTTTTCAGTGTAAGAGCACCAGTTGGAGATATTAATATTGCAAATGATGAAATATGTATTGGTAGAGGATTATGTTCTATAAATTCAAAAGATAAAAACAATGAATTTTTATATTATCTGTTACACTTTTTAAAAAATGAAATTATAAATAATGAGTCTGGAAGTGTTTTTGGCTCTATCAATAGAACAGATTTAAGTAATATTAATGTTTTATACCCACCCATTGAAGAACAAAAAGCAATAGCAGAGATATTAAGTAGCCTTGATGATAAGATAGACCTTCTTCATCGCCAAAACCAAACCCTAGAATCCCTCGCCCAAACTCTTTTTAGACAATGGTTTATCGAAGAAGCAAAAGAGGAGTGGGAAGAAAAACCGCTTAGTAAAATAGCAGATTTTTTAAATGGTTTGGCTTGTCAAAAATTTCCACCACAAAATGATATTGATAAATTACCAGTATTAAAAATTAAAGATTTAAAAGATGGTATTAGTGAAAATTCAGATTATGCAACATCTGATGTAAAACCTGAATATATAGTAAATAATGGCGATGTGATTTTTGCTTGGTCGGCTTCATTAATGGTAAAAATTTGGGATGGTGAGCAATGTGTACTTAATCAACATCTTTTTAAAGTAACATCAAAAGATTTTCCGAAATGGTTTTATTACCAATGGTGTAAATATCATCTTGATAATTTTATAGCTATTTCATCTGAACATGCGACAACTATGGGACATATCAAAAGAGGTGATTTGGACGAAGCAATGTGTATTATTCCATCTAGTGAAGAATTGCTAAAAATGGATAATGATATTTTGCCTATATTTGAGAAATTGGAAATAAATTCAAAACAAATTAAAAGTTTAGAAAAAATGAGAGATACACTCTTGCCAAAGCTTTTGAGTGGGGAAGTGAGGGTTGAGATATGAGCAAATATATAATTTATTCAAAAAATATCACAAATGGATTTCAAGATGAACTTACACAACAACAATTTGAAGAGTTAGCTAAATCAAAAGAGCTTTTGTTCGAAGTACGACAAATAGAAAATATTTATAATATTTTAATTATGAATTATTATGAATTTGAAAAAGAATTATATGAAATATCTTTAAAAGATGAGATTTTTAATTCAGATTATATAAATTTTAGTGAGTATATATCAAAAGTTGAACAAAGAGTTTTAAACTTTTTATCATCAACAACTCTTTATTTTGATTCGTTCAAAGATGATTTAAAAGAAACCCAAAAATACTCAATTTATTTAAAAGATGAATTTAATGTTATTAAAAAGTTTTTTGATGAAGAACTAAAAATTAATAAAAATCTTAAAATTATGAAATTTATAAGAAATCATATTCAACATAATGGATTATTAAATCCAGAAACTATGATAAATGGAAAAAATCTATCAGAAGAATTAAGAGAACAAACACTTAAATTTAAAATGGATAAAAATACAATAAAAGCAGATTGGTATAAACCTGAAAACTTTGCAGAATTAGATGAAAAAATTGATTTGAAAAAAGCTATTCGTGTCTATATTGATTTTATAAGTCAGATTCATCAAAAGTTTAGAGATTTAACAAATGAGAAAACTATAAATGCAAGAAACGAATTTGAAAAAATATTTGAAAAATATTCAGAACATAATTTTTTATATGTCGCACAAAAAGTTGATGATGAAATAAAAGTAGAAATACCTATATTACTTAATTGGGATAATATACGGCTTGAAATGATAAAGAAAAATAGAGTACCAACAGCTTTTAAAAGACACTCTATAAATACAAAATGATAAGTAAAGATTAATCAAAATGAACAACTACACCCCACCATACAAAATAACCTCTAAAATACTAAAACTTTCAACACAAATTAGTGAAGAACTCACAAAACTTCAATTTATAGGTGTTGAAAAAGTAAATCCAATGCTAAGAAAAAAGAACCGTATCAAAACTTTAGCAGGTACTTTGGAAATAGAGGGGAATTTTTTAGGTGAGGAAAAAATTACAGCTATTTTAGATGGAAAAAGAGTATTAGGAACTGTAAAGGAATTAGCAGAAGTTCAAGGAGCTATAAAAGCTTATGAAAAACTAGATGTCTATAGATTTGAGGAACTAAATGATTTACTATTAGCTCATAAAATCTTAATGGATGAGATTTTAACAACGGCTGGAAATTTTAGAAGTGTAAATGTAAAAGTGGGTGAACATATAGCTCCTCAAGCAAATATGGTAAATGAACTTATGATAAATCTTTTTTCATGGCTAAAAGAGAGTGATGAACATATGCTTTTAAAATCTTGTATATTTCACTATGAATTTGAGTTTATACATCCATTTTCAGATGGAAATGGAAGAATTGGAAGACTTTGGCAAAGTGTGATTTTAAATAGTTTTAATCCTATCTTTTCACTTCTACCAACTGAAAGTATAGTAAGAGATTATCAAGAAGAATACTATAAAGCAATAGAAGATTCAAGTGAACTTGGAGAGAGTACACCATTTATTGAGTTTATGCTTGAGATGATATACAAATCTATTCAAAATATTAAAGATGATAATGTCCCAATAAATGTCCCTAAAAATGACCCAATAAAAAGACTTAATAAAATAATAGAAATCATTAGTGAAAATAAAGATATAACAATAGTTGAACTTGCAAATAAATTAGATGTAGCAGATAAAACAATTAAAAGAGATATAGCTAAACTAAAAGAACAAAATAGACTAATAAGAGTTGGAAGTCTAAAATCTGGTAATTGGGAAGTAAATCATGGGTAATTTATTTTATAAAAAATCACTATGTCAGAATTTCCGACTAACTCAAATTTTAGGTAGTTCCAAAATGGAACAAACTTGTAATAATTCTTTACAAATTCAAAATAAACAACTATTAGTTGATAGTATAAAAACATCTATAAGTGCACTTAAAGATTATGTAAGTTATACTTCCACTAACACACCCTTTCCACCTCTTAATAATGTGCCAAAGAGAGGGTCTTCTTTATGAATAATCTTCAAGAACAACTACAAACATTAAAAAATCAACAAAATACTTATCAAAAAGAACATAAAACTTTTGAAGAACAATTAAAACTTTTAAAAGAAAGAGGTTTGATTATTTCAAATGAAAAATATGTACTTACAAAACTTCAACATATTAATTATTATAGATTAAGTGCTTACTTTCTACCTTTTCAACATCCTAAGAATTCAGAAAATAAAAATAAATTCTTACCAAATACTACTTTTGAAGATATTATAAAACTATACTATTTTGATACAGAGCTTAGAAAAATTATATTTGAAGCTATTGAAGTTATAGAAATATATTTAAGAACTCAAATTGCTTACTATCATTCAAAATCTTATGATGCTTTTGGATATTTGGATATTAAAAATTTAAGAGTAAAAATGCAAAAAGAATTTGATGAACTTCATCAAGATATTTTAAAAGAAAAAGAGCGTTCAAAAGAAGTATTTATAAGACATTTTAAAAATAAATACAATACTTCAGATTTACCTATTTGGACAGTTGTAGAGATTATTTCATTTGGATCTTTATCAAAATTATTTATGATTTTACAAGAAAAAGAACAAAATGAAGTAATATCTTGTATGGGTGGGATTAATAAAGTTGTATTTTTTAAGTGGTTTAAAGCACTTTCAAGTGTGAGAAATGCGTGTGCACATCATAGTAGACTTTGGAACAAGACTTTAGGAGTTAGTTTTGAAGTACCAAGAAATAATGAAGTTTTTAAAGATTTGGAAAATAGTAAAAATAAAATCTTTTTTGCATTAAGTGTTATTGAGTATATTCTAACTTGTATTGGAGAAGATGAGATAGAGTTTAAAACAAAGATAAAAGTTTTACTAAAAAAATATCAACAAATAAATTTAGAAAAAATGGGATTTATAGAAAATTGGGAAAATAATCCTATATGGAGTGATAATGAGTAAATTTACAGAAGAAAAATTAGAATTAGCATTTATAGAGTTACTTGAAAATCAAGGTATCAATTATCAATTTGGAAAAGAGATAGTTAGAAATGAAAGTGAAGTATTACTAGAAGATGATTTAAAAGAGTATCTAAAAAGTAGATATAAAACTGAAAATATCACTGATAGTGAAATCACGGGGATTGTTCGAAAACTTCACTCTTACCCAGCAAGTGACCTTTATGACTCTAACAAATCTATAATGAAACTAATATCTGATGGATTTATATTAAAAAGAGAAAAAGCTGATGATAAAGATATTTATATAGAGTTTATCAATTATGATGATGTAAACTCAAATAACTTTAAAATAGTAAATCAACTTGAAATTATGGGCTATGAAAAAAGAATACCTGATGGAATACTGTATATAAACGGTATTCCATTGGTTGTGTTTGAGTTTAAAAGTGCCATAAGAGAAGAAGCAACAATCCATGATGCTTTTAAACAACTTACAGTTAGATATAGAAGAGATATACCAGAACTTTTTAAATATAATGCATTTTGTGTCATAAGTGATGGAGTAAACAATAAATCAGGTTCGTTTTTCTCTCCTTATGAGTTTTTTTATGCTTGGAGAAAAATCACTGGAAATGAAATAGATGTAGATGGGATTGCATCTATGCACTCTATGATTCAAGGAATGTTTGATAAAGAGCGACTGGTTGATATTATCCACAATTTTATTTATATGCCTGATAAATCAAAAAAAGAAGAAAAGATAGTTTGCCGTTATCCACAATATTATGCCACTAGAAAACTATATGAAAATATAAAAGTTCATCAAAAGCCTCACGGTGATGGAAAAGGTGGTACATACTTTGGTGCTACTGGTTGTGGTAAAAGTTTTACTATGCTTTATCTTGCAAGAATGCTTATGAAAAGTATTCATTTCTCAAGTCCAACGATTATTTTAATTACAGATAGAACAGATTTAGACACACAACTAAGTAGCCAGTTTTCAAATGCAAAAGGTTTTATCGGTGATGATGGAATAGTAAGTGTTGAAAGTAGGGAAGATTTAAGAACAAGACTAAGAGGTCGTCAAAGTGGTGGAGTATTTTTAACTACTATTCATAAGTTTACAGAAGATTTAGAGATTTTAAGTGATAGAACAAATATCATTTGTATTTCCGATGAAGCCCATAGAAGCCAAATCAACCTAGACCAAAAAGTAAAAGTAACAGAAGATGGAGTTAAAAAAACTTATGGTTTTGCAAAATACTTGCATGACTCACTACCAAATGCTACTTATGTGGGATTTACAGGAACTCCAATTGATGCAACACTTGATGTGTTTGGTGATGTAATAGATAGTTATACTATGACAGAATCTGTAAGAGATGAAATCACTGTAAGAATTGTTTATGAAGGAAGAGCAGCAAAGGTATTACTAGATAATTCAAAACTTGAAGAAATAGAAAAATACTATGAAGAGTGTGCCTCTCTTGGAGCAAATGAACATCAAATAGAAGATAGTAAAAAAACTATGGCAAATATGAGTTGTCAAACGAAGTGCTAAACTGGGCAGTTGAAAAATCATAAAAAGTTATATTTG
>CAZDFZ010000059.1:0-8800 GCA_964504855.1 uncultured Aliarcobacter sp. | reverse complement strand
ATGAGCTTTATTTCCACCATTGTGAACAGCATCTATACACGAATCAACTTTTGGAATCATTCCACCTGCAATAGTTCCATCTTTTTTATATGCTTCAACTTTATCTTTATCTAATGAAGCAATAAGATTTTTCTCTTTATCTAAAACACCAACCGTATCTGTTAAGAACAGAACTTTTTGAGCTTTTACAGCAACTGCTATTTCACAAGCTGCAACATCTGCATTTATATTAAATCCTGGATGATTTGGCTCAGCACTATCTCCAATAGGAGCAATAACTGGTATGAATCCCTCTCTTATTAGGTTATTAATCATTTCACCATTTACTTTTGTAATTTCACCTGTATATCCAAACTTTCCACCATCTTTTGGAACAGCATTTATCATAGACGAGTCTTTCCCCGAAATTCCAATAGCTTTTGCACCATGGTGTGTAAGAAGTGAAGTTATGTTTTTATTTATCTCTCCACTTAAAACCATTTCAACAACTCTCATACTCTCTTCACAAGTAACTCTATGCCCATCAACAAAGTGTGAAGGTATTTCCAATTTTGTCAAAAGTTCAGTTATCCTTGCTCCACCGCCATGAACAATAACAGGTTTGATACCTAATAGTGCAAGACAAACAATATCTTGTGCAAATTTTTCTTTTAGTTCAGGACTTGTTTGAGCTGAACCACCGTATTTAATTACTATAGTTTTTCCATAAAATTTTTTGATATAAGGTATTGCATCAAGTAGGGTTTGAACAGTTTGATGTTTTTTTTGCATATTTAATCCTAAGAGATTTTTTGAGGGCAGATTATATCTAAAACAATCTTATTAATTTAAAATTTAGTATGATTAGATTATGAAAAAATACTTAGCCTTAAAAGCCAGTGCAGGAAGTGGTAAAACTTTTGCATTAACTGTACGATATATATCACTGTTACTTTTTGGTGCAAAACCAAATGAGATTTTAACTCTCACATTTACAAATAAAGCTGCAAATGAGATGAGTGAAAGAATCTATAAAACACTTCTTACATTAGGTGATGATGAAGCATATTTAAGTGCAATTGTTGAACAATCTGGTTTTAGTAAACAAGAAATTTTAGGAAAAAAAAGTTTTTTAATAAAATCATTTTCAAGTGCCACTTTATCAATTTTTACTATTGATAAGTTTGTAAATAAAATTCTTAGGGAATTTTGTGGATATATTGGAATTTCTGACGATTTTGAGATAAAAGAAGATGACATTGAGGCATTAAGTATGAAGTTTTTGCAATCTCTTAATGCAATACAATTTGAAACACTTATAGATTTTTCTCATTATGAAAAAAGAAAATTCAACAACATATTCGAGTTATTTAAAAATCTATTAGAAAAAAATGAAACAATTGATATTGTAAATATTGATGCAAAACTTATTGATTTACAAAAACAAAATGTTTTAGAACTAGCTTTTAAAATAAAAGAACAAATTTTAAATTGTACAGTTGCAAGTGATAGTGCAAAAAAAGCTGTTGATTTTGAATCTTTTGATGATTTATTTGGAAAAACATGGCTTGAAAAAGATACATTATCTGACTATTCTTATTTTAAAAAATGTTCAAATGAAACACTAGAAGGTTATTTTTATAGTTTAAAAGAGCAAATTACAATTTATTATAAATTAAGAGCTGGATATAGTTTAAGTAAATTGTTTGAATTATATTTAATGTTTAAAGATTTTAAATTTACTTTCAATAAAAATAAAAACTATTTTGAGTTTAATGATATTTCAAATTTGGTTTATGAACTACTTTCTACAAAAATTGATAAGGACTTTTTATATTTTAGATTGGATTCTTCTTTTTCACATATTTTGATGGATGAGTTTCAAGACACATCTTTATTGCAATACAAGATTTTAGAACCTTTAATAAAAGAAATCCTTTCAGGAGATACAACAAAATTTAAAACATTTTTTTATGTTGGTGATACAAAACAATCAATTTATAGATTTCGTGGTGGGAAAAGAGAACTTTTTGATTATGTTGCAAATTCAAATAAGCTTCTTGAAGTTGAAGTTTTAAATACAAATTATAGATCAACACAAAATATTATTTCTTCTGTAAACTCTTTATTTTTGAATATTCCAAATTATGAATATTTTGAACAAGAGTCAGTTTCAAAAGGCGGTTATATTGAAGTTCTAGAAGATACTCAATTGGATGAAGATGATAAATTTGAAAATATTGCTTTAAAAATAGTTCAACTCTTAGAAAATGGAGTTAATTTTAATGATATTGCAATTTTGACTTATACAAATGCAGATGTTCTAAATTTATATTATTATTTAAAAGAGAAGTTCCCAAATTTAAAAATTTCAACTGAAATGACTTCAAAACTTATAAATCAACAAAATGTAAAAGCTGTGATTAATGCTATAAAATATATATTTTTTAAAGAAGAGATATATAAAGAAAATCTAAATGCATTAATTGGTAAACCTGTATTAAATGAACTTGATTTGAATATAAAATTGGAAGAAAAATCTATACAAGAAATTATAAAAGAGTTAGCAAGCAGATTAAAAATAATAGATGAAAATATAATTAAGCTTATTGAAGTTAGTTCTGTATTTACAAATATTGTTGATTTTGTATATGAAATTGATAAACTAGATTCTAATATGGAAAATTCTGAATCGGTTGGTTTACAAATTTTAACTATTTTTAAATCAAAAGGTTTGGAATTTAATACTGTAATTTTACTTGATAGAATTAAAAGAAAAAATGTAGATAAATCATCTCTTTTATTTGAGTATGAAAGTGTAGAATTAAGAAATATTTTTTATAAAATCAAAGGTTATGAAAATTATAATAAAGATTATGAAAAAGCATTAGCAAAAGAAAAAGCTTTGAGTTTAGAAGATGAAATAAATATCTTGTATGTTGCCCTAACAAGAGCTAAAAACAATATGATAATTTTTAAAAAAGTAAAATCTTCTGTTTTTGATATTTTAAATATGAAGCCAGTTCAAATTGGAACTATTATAGAGAGTCAAAATATTTCTAAGATTCATAAAGAGATAGAAAAAATTTCTTATATACCTTTGGATTTAGGAACTCAAGAAAAACAGATATCTAAAGAAAAAGAGTACGAAGAGGATTATTTAAAAGCAAAATATTTTGGAATAGCAACACATTATTGCTTAGAAATGATGGATGATTTTAAAATTGATAATTTAAATTTTTGTTTAAATTTGGCAAAAACTAGATATTCAAATTATTTAGATGAAAATGATTTTTTTGATATAAAAAATAGAATTACACTTTTGATAAATGATGAAAAATTTAGCTTTTTGATAAAAGATTCAGAGTTTATAACAGAACAATCTTTAGTTTATAAAGAAGAGATAAAGATCATAGATTTACTACTTTTTAAAGATAACAATTACTATATAATAGATTATAAAACTACAAAAGAGAAATCAACTGAGCATATAACTCAAGTTTCTTACTATAAAAAAGCTATAAAAGATATCTTTAAAACACAAAATGTTTTTTCTTATTTGGTTTATTTACAAAAAGATGAAATTTCTTTTTTAGAGGTTTAAATAAAATATCTAATCGAAGCAAAACCATAAGCTTTGGTTTTAGATATTTGTTCTATTTGATTTTTATCTATAATCCCACCAAGTGCTATAATATTTATATTTTCATATTTTGTGGTAATCTTATTTAAAATTTCTATTCCTTTTGGCGCACCTTTATTTGGTGTTTCAAAAATAGGTGAATATGTGACTGCATCAGCATTTGATTTTATAGCATTTTCTAAATCATTTTCATTATGACAAGAGATAATTACATATAAACCTAAATCTTTTGCTTTTTTTATATCATCAAATTGAGTTGATGTTAGGTGAACTCCTGTGGCATTTAATTGGTGAGCAAGTGAAAAATTGCCATTTAAAAGTATATTCTTTATATTTTTTTCTTTACAAGTCTTAATAAATATTTTGGCTATTTCTTCATAATTTGCAGATTCTTTGTCTCTAAAACAAGTAATATCTATTTTGTTTTTACTTAAAACATTTATTAAAACTTCTTCAAATCTTTTTTCATCATTTGTATAATATTTTGGATCAGTTATTAAATATCTAATCATTTTAAAATCCTTATATAAAAAAAGGGAGAAAGTAAAAACTTCCTCCCTTTTTGATCTTGAATCACTAAAGATTAGTGTTCGTCGTGTTCCATCATAACAGAACCAGCAATATAAACATAAGTTAATATACTGAAAATAAACGCTTGTAAGAAACCAAACGCAGTTAATAGGAAAAATCCTGGTAATGGTAATAACCAAGGTACTAACATTAAAAGTACCATTAAGAACATATCATCCCCTCTGATTGATCCAAAAAGTCTGAATGATAATGAAACTATTCTTGATAAATGAGAAATAATTTCAATAGGGAACATTAATGGTGCTAATACAGGCATTGGTCCCATAAAATGTTTAAAATAGTTAATAAAACCATTTGTTTTAATACCTAAGTAATTGTAATAAACAAAAACTATTAAAGCTAAAGATAGAGTAAAGTTAATGTTACTTGTTGGAGATTCAAAACCTGGAATAACTCCTAACATATTACTAAAAAATATAACTAAAGCTAAAGATGCAATTAAAGGCATATAAGTTCTAGCATTTTTCTCACCCATAGTATCAGTACCCATACTTACGATACCACCAACGAATGTTTCCATTACATTTTGTGCACCAGTTGGAACTAACTGTAATTTTCTAGTAGCAGCTCTTGCAACTAAAAAAATAACACAAAGCACTATTGCATAGTGCGATAAGATCATCCATTCTTGTCCATGTCCACCAACTTGACCTAAGAACGTAAATAGTCTTCCTTCCATTTTCTTCCTTTTTTCTTTCTACATACTAAATTATGCTTGCATTATAATATTTGTTTTCTAAAATCTTTCTAAAGATATTAAATTAGATTAAATTTGTTTAAATCTATAGCCACTTTGTTTCAAATTTTCTCTTATTAGCTTTTGATGTTCTTCACCTTTTGTTTCAAGAGCAATTGTAACATGCGCTTCTCCAAACTCCAGTTTTACTGAATTTCTATCGTAATCAATTTGAACAATATTTGCCATACTTTGAGTAAATACCTCTGTTAAGTGCATTAAAGAACCAGGTTTATCCATAAGTGTTACGATTAGATTCATTTTTCTAAAAGATTTAACCAAACCTTTTTCAATAATTAAAGATAACATTGTAACATCTATATTTCCACCACTTATAATTGCACAAACTTTTGAATTTTCAATATCAACTTTTCCATGCATAATCGCTGCAGCTGCAACTGCTCCTGCTCCTTCAACCATAAGTTTGTGTTTTTCCAATAAAAATAAAATTGCATTAGCAGTTTCATTATCAGCTACTTCAACAATCTCATCTACATATTCTAAAATAATATCAAGTAATTTTGGAGTTACATCTCTAACGGCAATTCCATCTGCTATTGTTTTAACCGTAACAGAATCAATTGGTATTCTTGATTCAAAAGATTCTTTCATTCCTTTTGCACCACTTGAAACTACACCTGTGATTTTAATATTTGGATTTATTGCTTTTGCAGCAATAGCAATTCCAGAAATTAAACCACCTCCACCAATTGGAACAATGATTCTATCAAGATTATCAATCTCTTCTAAAATTTCTAAAGCAATAGTCCCTTGACCAGCAATTACATCATCATCAGCAAATGGATGAATAAACTCTTTATTATTTTCTATTGCAAATTTTGTAGCAGCTTCATAAGCTTCATCAAAATTTTCTCCAATTAATACAACTTCTGCTCCATAAGATCTTACTCCTGATACTTTTGTAAGAGGAGTTGCTTCAGGCATAAAAATAGTTGCTTCACATCCAAAATATTGAGCAGCAAATGCTAAACCTTGTGCATGATTTCCTGCACTTGCAGCTACTACACCATTTTTTTTCTGATTATCTTTTAAATTAGCAACTCTATTAAAAGCACCTCTTAATTTAAAACTTCCTGTTAATTGTAAATTCTCTTTTTTTAGATAAATTTCTGCATTTAACTCTCTACTTAATATAGGTGCTTTTGCTATTGGAGTATTAACTGCAATATTTTCAAGATTTTTTCTTGCTTCTTTAATGTTGTTTAGTGTTATCATTGATTATTCTTTTTTTAGATTAATTTTTGGGATGTTATCTAAAAAAAGTTTTTATCATAATTAATAAGGAAGTAGGTTAATTATAAATAAAATTAAATATGATATTATTCCAACAAAAAAGGCATATTTTATTTTGAAATTTACATTTGTGACACTTTTCCCAAATCTGATAGAACCATATTTTCATAACTCAATATTAAAAAGAGCAGTTGAATCAAATTTTATATCTTATGAGTTTTATAATCCTCGAGATTTCACAACCAATAAACATAAAAAAGTTGATGATCAAATGGTTGGTGGAGGAGCAGGAATGCTTCTTTTTTGTCAACCATTATTTGATTGCTTGGACGAAATAAAAAGAGAAAATGAGGAAGCATATATTGTTTTTCCACTGGCTGCTGCTAAACCATTTAAACAAAATGATGCAAAGCGATTAGCAAAGAAAAAAAATATTGTATTTGTTAGTGGTAGATATGAAGGAATTGATGAAAGAGTTATAGAAAAATATGCAAATGAAGTATTTAGTATAGGAGAATTTATACTAACAGGTGGAGAATTGCCATCTTTAGTAATGGCAGATGCAATTTCACGAAATGTTGAAAATGTGCTTGGCAATGCTGATTCTTTAGATGTTGAAAGTTATGAAAACAATATGCTTGAAGCACCTTCTTTTACAAAACCAGAAAATTTTAGGAATTTAAGTGTGATTAAAGAATTTTTAAAGGGAAATCATACTAAAATTGCCGACCTAAAAAAAGATCTGGCTATTTGCAAAACAAAATACTTTAGACCAGGTTTAGTTACAAACAAAAAAATTAAATAAAAGCGTGATACCCCGCAAGTTGCAAATGCGGGCACTTTCACCAAAGGGAAACACAATGAAAAATAGATATATTGCGAGCTTCGAAGCAGCGCAAATTGCAGAAAAACAAATTCCTCAGTTCAAAGCTGGAGATACTGTAAAACTTGGTGTTGAAATCAAAGAGGGTGAAAAAGTTAGAATTCAGATTTTTGAAGGTATTGTTATTGCTAGAAGTGGTAACGGTGTAGATTCAACTTTTACAGTTAGAAAAATTGGTGCTAACTCTGTTGGTGTTGAAAGAATTTTCCCATTATATTCTGATTCTTTAAAATCTTTTGATGTAGTAAGAAAAGGAAGAGTAAGAAGAGCTAAACTTCACTTCTTAAGAGGATTAAAAGGTAAAGCTGCAAGAATCAAAGAATTAAAAAGATAATAAACTTAAGGCTTAGGCCTTTTGTTTGATTTTATGTCTAAAATCTTAATTCACACAACTTCAATAATCGAAGCGAATCCGATTATTAACTTTTTTAATTTGAAAGAATTAGAAAACTCTAACGAAAATAAAATTTATTTCAATGATGATATCTTACTTATTATATCTGGAACGAGTAAAGATTTAATAATTAAGTCATTGGATTATATTTTTAAAAATTATTCAATTTAAGTATTGCATCTTGTAGTGATGGATCTATTGCTTTAGGAACACTTTTTTGTACTAATAGATTTATTGGTGGATTAAACTTTGCTAATATTACTACTGTTGAAAAACCACTTGAAAATGATGAAAATTTAGAAACTCTACTTGTTGATAAACAAGCACAGTTTTTTTCTCAAATTTGTAAAGAGAATATTAAAGATTTTTATATATTAAAAATTGTTTCTGATTATTTTGATGAACAGGAACCTACAAATGAAAAAATCTTTGAATTAATAAATAATTCAATTTCTAAATGGAAAAAACTAATTTAAAGGAAACTGTAATATATGTTTACAGATATTGTTAATTTTATAGTTGAAACTATTGGAAGTTTAGGCTATATTGGGATATTTATTTTAATGTTTCTTGAAAGTACAGTTTTTCCAATTCCCTCTGAAGTTGTAATGATTCCTGCTGGATATTTGGCTTTTAAAGGTGAAATGAATATTTATATTGTAATTTTTTTAGGAGTTTTAGGATCTCTTAGTGGTGCTTTGTTTAATTACTATTTTGCATTAAAATTTGGTAGAACTTTTTTACTAAAATATGGTAAATATTTTTTTGTTAGCCATGAAAGTATAGAAAAAACTGAGAAATTTTTTAAAAATCATGGGCATATCTCTACTTTTTCTGGAAGATTGATACCAGGACTTAGACACTATATTTCATTACCAGCTGGACTTGCTAGAATGAATCTTTTTGTTTTTTGTCTATATACAACATTAGGCGCAGCTCTTTGGGTTGTTATTCTTACGGTGTTGGGATATTATTTAGGTGATAATCAAGAGTTGATAAAAGAGTATTTAAGATATTTAATAGTTGGTTTATTGCTTACTCTATCTATTGTAGGTTTTTGGTATTATAAAAAAGTAAAAAAATAAAGGTTATTTAGATAATGATAAAAAAGATTATAAATATATTTTTAACTTTTTTAGTATTTACCTATATAATTTTTGAGGAATTAATTTGGGATAGATTAGCTAAACCAATATTTTCTTATATTTCTAATTTAGAACTTTTCAAAGATTTGGAGCCAAAAATTTTGGCTTTAAATTCTTATCTTATATTATTTATATTTTTAATTCCTTTTATTATTGTTGAATTTTTAGGAATTTA
>CAZDFZ010000058.1:0-8811 GCA_964504855.1 uncultured Aliarcobacter sp. | reverse complement strand
ATTTGAGAATTCAAAAAAATATGATTCTATTGTTGTTGCTGTTGGCCATGATAAATTTAAAACATTAACTCAAAAAGAGTATGATAGTTTGATTAAAGATGAAAAATTAATTATTGATGTAAAAGGAATTGTTCCTGAACCTTCTTGGAAATTATAATAAATGAAAATTGTACAAGTTATTCCTGAGTTAAATGAAGGTGGAGTTGAACGAGGTGTTGTTGAACTAAATCGTGAGTATGTAAAGTTAGGAATAGAATCATACGTTATAAGTAATGGTGGAAAACTTGTAGAACGAATAATTATAGATGGTGGAAATCATATAACTTTTGATGTTTGTAGTAAGAATATTCTTACTTCATTTATTAGAGTTTCAAAATTAAAAAAAATATTAAAAGAATTAAAACCTGATATTATTCATGTAAGAAGTAGGGTTCCTGCATGGTTAGTGTATTTTGCAAATAAAAAACTAAATATAAAAGTAGTTAGTACAGTTCATGGATTTAATAGCGTAGGATTTTATAGTTCAATTATGCAAAAAGCAGATGCTGTAATATGTGTAAGTAATAGCATAAAAGAGTATATTCAAAAGCATTATAATACATCTGAAGAGAAGATTACGGTAATCCCTAGAGGGATTGATTTAGAACTTTTTAATCCAAAAAATATAGATAATAGTTTTATAGAAAGTTTTAAAAAAGAGTTTAATTTAGGAAATAAATTTATAATCTCAAGTGTTGGAAGAGTTACTCAACTAAAAGATTATGAAACTTTTATAAAAGCAATTTCATTAGTAAAACAAGATATTCCAAATGTTGCGGCTTTGATTGTCGGTGGAACAAGAAGTGATAAAGAGGATTATTTAAATTCTTTAAAAAAATTAATTAAAGAATTGGATTTAGAAGAGAATATAATCTTTACAGGAAGTCAAAGTAAAATAGAACAAATTTATGCTTTGAGTGATGTTGTAATTAGTAGTTCTAAAAAACCAGAGAGTTTTGGTCGTGCTGTTGCAGAAGCAATTTGCATGAATAAGCCAGTGATTGCAACAAATCATGGTGGAGTTAAAGATATAATCATTGAAAACGAAAATGGATTTTTTTTCGAAGTTGGAGATGATAAAGAATTAGCAAAAAATATTTTAAAATCAAAAAGTTTGAAATTTGATGGATATGGTTATATTGCAAATACTTTTTCATTAGAAAATATGGTTAATAAAACAATAAAAGTTTATGAGGATTTATTAAAATGAGAATTATTCATTGTGCACCATTTAACATTATCACTAAAACAGGAGGTGCATTATATGCAAATCCAATCAAAATTTCTCAAGGTTTAATACAAAACAATCATTTTGTACATAATTTTGATTATAGAGATACTTCACGATATATGTCTTTTTTTAGAAATAAAAAAAATGGGCAAAAGAAAATGAATGAGTTTTTTAGAATGCTTATTGATGATATTTGTCCTGATTTAATAATTTTTGGTCATGCTGAGCTTATTTTAGAAGAAACTTTTGAATATATAAAAAAGAAAAATATTAGAATGATTTTTTGGTATAACGATATCCCATTACAAAATCATTTTAAAAATATTGCTCATTATTTTGATTTTATATTAACTACTGCTGGTGGAGATTTTATTTCAGATATAAAAAAATATAATCAAAATACTTTTTTTCTTCCTAACTTAGTTGATGAGAATATTGAGAAATATTATGCATATGAAAATAAAAAGTTTGACAATGATGTTTTATTTACAGGAAGACATGATAAAGAAAGAGAAACATTAATTAAATATTTAGAAGAAAATATTGCTAATGATATAAATCTGAAATTTGTTGGACATAATAAACAATCAGTAGTAATTGGAGAAGATTATTTAAAAACATTATCTAATTCTAAAATTTGTATAAATCATAATAGAGATTTTACTCTTAAATATGAATGGTATACATCAGATAGACTTTTTCACATTTTAGGTAATGGTTCTTTTGCTTTGAGTACAAAAATAATAAATGGTGATGATTTTTTTGAAGATAAATTAGAGTATTATGAATCATATGAGGAACTTGTATCGAAAATCAATTATTTTATGAATAATGAGAAAGAAAGAATTGAAAAATCTATTTGGTTAAGAAAAAGAGTACATGATTTATTCAACTCAAAAAGAGTAGCAAAATATATTCTTAGTTTAGATAGTAATGACATAAAAGATTTAAAAACATATGAGTGGTATAAATGATAAAGTATATATTTAGACAAAATAAAGATTATTCAAGATTTAATATTATTAAACAGTTTACAAATGATCTTGACTTAAAGAATGATGTATATATTTTATTACCATTCTCTAAAAATCAATTTTTTAAGAATTTTTTTAAAAGAGACAGAATAATAAATGATTTTTTTATATCAAATTTTGATACTTATGTTTATGATAGAAAGAAGATTACAGTAAAAAATCCAAGGGCTTGGTGGAAGTTTTTTCAAGATTGGTTTAATTTTAGATTCTCAAAATATTTATTATCAGACACTTATACCCATTTTAAATATTGGGAAGATTTGTTTGGAAAGTATAAGGGTGAATTATTTGTTTTACCTGTTTTATCAGATAAACAAATATATTATCCATCAAAAACAGAAGTTAAAAATGAAAAGGTTAGAATTTTATTTTATGGTTCATTTATACCTCTTCATGGAATAGATATTATTTTAGAAGCATTTAGTTTGATGGAAAAAAATAATATTAATTTTGAAGCTAAAGTAATTGGTACAGGACAGATGTATAATAAAATGAAAGATTTATATACAAAGCTACAACTGAAATCGGTTCAAATGGATGGTTTATTTATAGATGAAAAAGCTTTAGCTCAAGAAATTAGAGAACATGATATTATTTTGGGTATATTTGGAGATAGTATTAAAGCAAAAAGTGTTGTGCCAAATAAAGTTTATCAGGCATTAGCTTGTAAAAAAGCGGTGGTTACACTGGATAGTGAGTCAATTTCAGAGTTTTTTGATGAAAAAGATTTAATCACTTGCAAAAGAGATGTTTTAATATTAAGTGAGAAATTAATTGATTTAATAAATAATCCTACATTATTAGAAAACACTGCAAGAAATGGTTATGAAAAATTCTTAAAAATATATGATAAAACAGAAGCTGATTTCAAAGAATTTATAAATAAAATTGATAATAAATTGGAAAAATAGATTATGAATATACTAGTTATAAGATTTTCATCACTTGGAGATTTAGTTACATTAGAACCAACTTTTAGAGCACTAAGATATTTTTTTCCAAAAGATAAGATATTTTTTTTAACAACAGGTGTTGGTAAAGGATTATACCAAGATAGTAATTATTTTGATGAATATATTTTACATAAAAATGTTTTTTCAAGTATAAATAAACTTAGAAGTAATAAGTATGATTTAGTAATTAATTTACAAGGGAATAAACCTTCTCATTATGTAAGTATGTTTTTAAACAAACAAATAGTAGTAAATAAATCATATACATTTTTTCAAAAAATATTTGGATTAAAAGCAAAATCAAAAAGCATAAAAGAGATTATAGAATCTACAACACTTATTCCGCAAGATAAAATTAATAGGTATTTTAGCGAGGTAGAAGAGTATATAAAACTTCCAACTAGTGAAAAATCTATTTTAAAAGATAAAGATTGTAGTAAAAAATATATTGCTATCTCAACTGGAACTAGTATTCGATGGCTTAGTAAAAAATGGGGTATTGATAATTATTTAAATTTAATAAAAAGTTTAGTTGCAGATAATTATCAAATTATTTTAGTTGGTAGTGATTTAGAATTAGAAGATTCAAAATATATATTAAAACATTTCAATGGAGAAGTAATTTCTTTTGTAAATAGTACAAATTTAACAGAACTTAAAAATTTACTGGCTCAAGTTGATTTGTATATTGGTAATGATAGTGGACCTTCTCATATAGCAGCAGGTGTTGGAACTAATACAATTACAATTTTTGGATCAACTGATATAAAGCATTGTGTAAAATTTATGCCATATTACGGTATTCATGAGTATTTAAAACCAAGTGATGAAATAAAATGTCATCCTTGTTATAAAACTAAGTGTCCTACAAATATGGAATGTATGGTTAGTATTAAAGTAGAAGATATATTTAAAAAAGTTGAGGATGTATTTAAAAATGATTAAAACATTATTAAGCATAAAGAATTTATTTCTTTGGATATTTTGTATATGGATTATTTCTATTCCATTTAAAAATTCAGTTTATCAAGTATCTACAGTATTGTTGATATTGATTTTTTTATTAGATTTAATAAAAAGTAGAAATTATACCTATTTTAGAGATTTATTTTATATATATAAAGAGTATTTTTTAGTTTTTAGTTTGATAATTTTAAGTATATTTATTTCAAATTTTTTAAATGAAATACCAAAATCAGGCTGGAATTCATTATTCTCATATATTTACAGGTATGCTTTAATTTGTATTATATTAATTTATTTTTATAGTAAAAATATTTTTTCTAAAAATACTATTAGATTATTTATATTAATTTCTTTAGGAATTCAGGGGTTAGATGGAGTTTATCAAGCTTTTGTTGGTTATGATTTATTTAAACATAATATTGGTGGTTTTGCAGAAGGATTAACAGGAGCTACTTTTAACAGAAATAATTTTGGGTTTTTTATGGGATTAGGGTTATTAATTTCATATTTTTCATTAATAAAGAAATTCTCTTTTGATATAAAAAATATGATGTTTTTTCTTTTACTTATTGTTTTTATTTTTTGTACACTTTTTAGTTATTCACGAGCAACATGGGTAGCTGTATTTGTTTGTTTATCTCTTTATTCTATAATTAATTATAAAAAAATTAATTTAAAATATTTAATAGTGTTTGTTATTGTAATTGTTGCAACTTTTTATTTATTTAATTTTTCAGATAATTTATTAATAAGATTTCATTCTTTAGTAAGTGGAGATTCTTCAAATAGATATATAATATGGATAAAAGCAATAGAAATGATATTTCAAAAACCTCTATTTGGTTGGGGAATAGACTCTTGGGAAATTTTTGGAATAAAAGAATATGCAGGAATTCATAATATATATTTAGAAGTTTTATTTTCTCTTGGAGTATTAGGATTTCTTTGTTTTTCTTATTTTTTATTTTTAATTATAAAAAATATAATAAAAAATAGAAACTATATATTATTCATTTTCTTAATATATTTTTTAGTAATAGGTAGTTTTGATCATAGTATTTTAGAAGGTAAAACTTATTTATCGTCTCTTACATTATTAATATTTTTTATTTTTTCAAATAATATAAATAAAATTTTAATAAATGAGCAAGAAATAAAGCAATAATCTTTTGGTGTAGAAAAATTCAACAAAATTCTTCTACCATTACAAAAGGTGTTTAAAAAATTAGTTACAATTTATTGTAATCTAATCATTTTATTCCAACGAAGGGTTAATACCCCGACCCTTGGGTCGAAAAAAGATATAATGAATTCATGAAAAGTGAACATATATATAAAAGCCATAATAAAACACTTTTTTTATACCATTTGGTATTCCCAGCAAAATATAGAAAAAAAGTATTTGATGAAATAATAGATATAACATTAAAAGAGATTTATGAAGAGATAAGTAGTCACTCCTGAAAAACTCAACAATCTCCTTATTAAATGGTTTTATCACTACTTTTTAGCTATAATATCTTATATATTATAAGACCAAAACTCTATATTTCTGGTCTTTTTAGGTTAAAAAATTGCTCTTAAATACTTCTAAAACTAATCAAAAAAATATATTCCATAATTCACTTTCAGATATGCTTGATATGAATGATCCTTTGATTACACTATCCACTTTTTCAGGGCTGACTATTTAGCAGATAATTCGTTTTACAATAATATGTATATTTAATTTGTTAAATTTAAAATGTACTTTTTTGTTTTTATATAAATATATCAGTTGAGTTATTAATAATTATTTTATCCCTATTTTGGTATTATACTTAAAATAACATACTAAAGAAGAGTGTTTAAAAGTAAAGAGGCAATAATTATTAATAATGGCTTAATGGATAATTCAGATGATGTAGTTAAAGTACGGATAAGTATAAATAAGAATTTTATTGTAAACTACAAATAGAAAAATAAAGGATTAAAATAGGCTCTTAATTAATAATACTATATTAAGTAGAGTAAAAATTCTTGAAGCTAATAGTTTATGTTAATTGCTGATGTAATGGTTGTAGATAATGATGATAGTAGAACTTGTGATAATGCAAATTTTGGATTTTTAAATAAAAATAAAATTAATTATTTTTATGATGAAATTTTAAAAGATGAGATTTTATACAACTGGCTAATTGTAGGTCCAGTATATATACTTAATAGAGAAATATTTAATTTTATAGGATTTTATGACCATAAAATTTATCTTGAAGATTGGGGTTATGCAGTTCGAGCTGTATCAAAGAATTTAATTCTATTTCATGATGCAAAATTTACAGCTTATAAATTATATGATAATAATACAATTATAAATAAGAATGAAGTAACAATGTTTTCAAAATCTTGTATTAAAACAATAGAAAAATATGCGAGTAAATTTAATATAATAATAGATAGAATCAGGCTTTGGAATAAATCTAGAAAACTAAAAAGAAAGAATGAATGATTAATAATAAATTTATTGTAACTGTTGGCGTTGCTCTATATAACCACGAAAAATATATAGTAAAATGTTTAGAATCAATAGTAAAACAATCATACCGCAATATAGAATTAATTGTTATTGATGATGGCTCAAAAGATAACTCATTTCAAGTTGCAAAAGATTATTTAGAAAATCAAGATTATAATAAAAACTATAAAATTTATACAAGAGCAAATAAGGGCATGTGTAACACTTTAAATGAAATTGCTCAACAATCTACTGGTAAATATATCTCTTTTATTGGCTCTGATGATTATTGGATGCTAAATAAGATTGAAGAACAAGTGTCATTCTTAGAAGCTAATCCTAATATTGTATTAGTACATTCAAAATCTATAAAAGTAGATGAAAATGATAAAGAAATAGGTTTTCTTAGATATTCAAATAAAAAAAATAGTGGAGAAATATTTGAATCTATAATATTTGGCGAAGGCGGCATCAATACTCCTTCTCATTTATATAAAACAGAAGTATATGATAAAATTGGATTTTATGATTCAAATTTGAGATTTGAAGATATGGATTTTTGGTTAAGACTTACCAAAGAATATAAAATTGCGTATATAGATGAATTTCATACATATTATCGATGGCATGGGGAAAATTTAAGTGATGATAAGAATAAATTGAAGTTTTATAATGATGAAATAGTGAAAATATTTTACAAAAATATTGATAATTATAGATTAAGAAAAAATGCAATTTTGAGAATATATAGGAAGTCATATCTTTTGGCTTTAAGAACTTTTCAGATTAAATATTTTATAAAGTATATGTTTAAATATTTAATCTTTAAATATTTTAAGTAATGATTTTTTAGATAAGTTTAGTTAATTTATCTAATACCTCTTCAAGAGAAATTTCGTTTATATTTTCATTTTTAATAAATTCTTTTTTATTTATTAATGCTCCTACATTCCAATCATCACCTGTGCTAAATAATGTTAGTGTTGGAACTTTTAAAGCTGCAGCAATGTGTGCTGGTCCAGTATCATTTGTAATGAGAACATTACACTTACTAATGGCTACTGATAATTGAACTAAATTTACATTTTCAATAAACATAGAATCTTTTTCAAATGCATCTTTATATATTTTTTCTGATGGACCAATAAAAACTAAAATATTATATTTCTTTTTTAGATTCCTTTGAAGTTCTGCAAATTTTCTTTCACTCCATCTTCTATTCTCTTGAGTAGAACCAATATTTAATCCAATTATTTTTTTACTTAAATCTAAATTCTTTTCAAGTTCTAATTTAAAATCTTTGCTATGCTCTTGAATACAAAGTTTTGAATAATCCAATTTATCATCAACTTTTGCGATTCGACTGAATAATTGACTTCTGTGATTATGATCACTTCTTGCGATAATTGATGTATAACCATAATTATATTTCTCTTTTTTGGGTGCTCCAAACTTCTCTTTTGCATTACTTAAATAAGAAATGGTTGCAGTCTCTCCAAAACATTGGAAATCAATAGTTAAATCAAATCTTTGACGAATTTTAAATAGTAATTTAAAACTCTCTTTTATTAAAGCAAAATATTTTCTTTGTTTAAATACTTTTCTATCAAATGGAATAATTTCATCAATTAATCCGCAAGAAATCTCTTTTAACGAACTATTTGATTTATCAGTTAGTAGTGTAATATGACAATTTTCATATTTATCTTTTAATTTTTTTAGAGTTTGTAGTAGCATTACTACATCTCCTAAACCACTATATCTAATTGCTAAAATTCTCATATTTCTCCTAACTTAATTCATTATCAATAATTTGACAAATAGTATGCCCAAATAAAATATGCATCTCTTGTATTCTTGGAGTGTCACTTGATGGTACAACTAAATTTATGTCACAAACTTCATTCATCGCTCCACCATCTCGTCCTGAAAATCCTAAAGTTTTACAGCCAAGTAGCCTTCCTAGTTTCAAAGCAGAAACAATATTTTTACTATTTCCACTTGTGCTAATTCCAATTATTAAATCACCTTTAGAGGCTAATGCTTCAACTTGTCTATCAAAAACTCTATCATATCCATAATCATTTCCAATAG
>CAZDFZ010000057.1:4936-9004 GCA_964504855.1 uncultured Aliarcobacter sp. | reverse complement strand
TGGAAAAATCCTAATTCAAAAACTTCTTGGAGAAAAAAATATTTATCCAAACTATATTTTAGGAAAATTAAAAGAGCCTTTTTTTACAAAAAAAGGTAAAACTACTCTAATTCCAGGTTTTTTTGATGGTGAATATTTTGAAGTTTCACAAAAAAGATCACCTGGAATGGTTTCAGTTTTAAGTTCTTGTAATTCAATGATTTGTATAGATAATGAAGTTGAGAAATTAGAAAAAGATAGTTTAATAAAAATATTACCAATAAATTGGAAATTCTTTAGCGATATAAAAAAGGACTTTTTAACACATGAGTAACATCTCAACAAAAAAAGCAATATGTATTTTAAGTGGTGGAATGGATTCTACCTTAGCTTCATATATGGCAAAAAATGATGAATATGAAATAATTGCTGTTCATTTTAATTATGGGCAAAGAACACAAGATAGAGAATTAAAAGCATTTAGAGATATTTGTGCTGATTTAGGTATTTTAGAAAAATATGAAATTGATATCCCATTTTTCACACAAATTGGTGCTAGTGCATTAACTGATATGAACATAGATGTTCCAACTGGTGGAATAGAAGCTGGTGTTCCTATAACTTATGTTCCGTTTAGAAATGGTATATTTTTATCTATTACTGCTGCCATTGCTGAAAAAGAAGGTGCATCTGCTATGTATATAGGTGTTGTTCAAGAGGATAGTTCAGGTTATCCTGATTGTACAGACTTATTTATAAGTGATATGACAAAAGCTATAAATCAAGGAACAAAAGAAGAGACAAATATAGAAATTTTAACTCCACTTGTTCATTTATCAAAAGCACAAATCGTGCAAGAAGCTGTAAAATTAAATGTTCCACTTGAGCACACTTGGTCATGTTATAAAGAAGAGAGTGAAGCTTGTGGTGTATGTGATTCTTGTAGATTAAGATTAAATGGATTTAAACTTGCAGGTGTGACTGATCCAATAAAGTATAAGGCTTTATAATGCATTGGAAAATATCAAAAGAGTTTGATTTTTGCTATGGGCATAGAGTTTGGTCGCAAACACTAAATACTGAATTTTCATTAGATGGTTGTTTAAAATGCAGACATTTACATGGGCATCAAGGAAAAATTTTAGTTTATCTTGAAGCAAGTGAATTAAGTAATGGTATGGTTACGGACTTCAAGCACCTAAATTGGTTTAAGCAATTTTTAGATGATACACTTGATCATAAATTTATTTTAGATATAAATGATCCACTGTTTTCAACCCTACTTCCACATATTAGTAAAAATGATTTAATAAAATTTGATGAAGGTTATTATCTTACTGATTTAAATAAATTAAAAGATAAAGAGTCACATATTATTGAATTATATGAGGGATATGTAATTGTAGATTTTGTTCCAACAAGTGAAAATTTATCTGCTTGGTTTTTAAAAATAGTTCAAAATAAAATGGAAAAATTAAATATAAAAGTATCTCATGTAGAATTTTTAGAGACTCCAAAGAGTAAAAGTACATTTTATGCTTGAAATTAATGAGATTTTTGGTCCAACGATTCAAGGTGAAGGAAAACTTGTAGGAACTCCATCTGTTTTTATTAGGTTTGGTAGATGTAATTTTAATTGTGTTGGTTTTTCTGTAGAATATGAAACACCAAGTGGTATAAAAAAGTGTGCATGTGACTCTTATTATGCTGTAGATACAGCTTTTAAAGATACATGGACAAAATATAAAACATATGAAGAAATAGTAAATGAAGTTGACAAACTAATCAACAAATTTAACTACTCATATAAAATTGATATAGTTATAACTGGTGGAGAACCACTTTTATATTGGAACAATGAAGAGTTTCAAAAGCTTCTAGAGCATTATATAAATGAAGGTCATAAAGTAACTATTGAAACAAATGGCTCTTTAAATCTAAACTTTACAAAAGATTATCAAAAAAAGATTCTTTTTTCAATGAGTGTAAAACTAAGTAACTCCCTAGAGCCTTTGAAAAAAAGAGTAAATATTGAAACACTTACAAAAATTTTATTAAACACAAAAGAGTCTTATTTAAAATTTGTTATTGGTAAAGATTTTTTAGATGTTGCAAATAATGAAATTCTAGAGATATTAAAAAATATTCCAAAATGTGATGTTTATTTAATGCCTTTGGGCGATACTGCACTTGAAATTAGTAAAAATTGTGAAGATGTTATTAATATGGCAATAGAAAATGGTTTTAAATATTGTGATAGATTACATATCAGAGTTTGGGACAATAAAAGAGGCGTTTAAATATCAAAATGCTTTTATTTATAAAAGTATTGATATAATATAAACAATAATGTAAATAATTAAAGGATAAAAATGAAATTCACAGGATCTAATGTATTAGTTACAGGTGCAAGTAGAGGAATTGGTGCGCAAATTGCTAAAACTCTTGCAAGTTTTGGATTAAAAGTTTGGATTAACTATAGAAGCGGTGCAGAAGCTGCTGAAGCTATAAAAGAAGAGATTGAAGCAGCTGGTGGTAAAGCTGCAATTATAAAAGCTGATGTTACAAATGAAGATGAATTTGCAGCTGCTATTAAAACTATTGTTGATGCTGATGGTGAATTAGCATATCTTGTAAATAATGCAGGTATTACAAAAGATAAATTAGCTCTTAGAATGTCACTGGCTGATTTTAATGATGTAATTAGTGCAAATCTAACATCTGCATTTATTGGATGTAGAGAAGCTTTAAAAACTATGAGTAAAAAAAGATTTGGTTCAGTAGTAAATATCTCTTCAATTGTTGGAGAAATGGGAAATCCTGGTCAAACTAACTATTCAGCATCAAAAGGTGGCTTAAATGCTATGACTAAATCATTTGCAAAAGAAGCTGCTTCAAGAGGTATTAGATATAACGCTGTAACTCCTGGATTTATTCAAACTGATATGACACATGAATTAAAAGAAGAAGTAAAAGCTGAATATGAAAGAAATATTCCCCTTTCAAGATTTGGACAACCAAGTGAAATTGCTGATGCAGTTGCATTTTTACTAAGTGATCATTCATCTTATATTACAGGTGAAATATTAAAAGTTAATGGTGGATTATACGTTTAATACTTATTAAGCAATTAATCTAAGAAATTTAAAAGAGTTTTAAAAACTCTTTTGTTATAATACAAGTATAATTTTATAAAAGGAAAAGAATATGGCATTATTTGATGATGTAAAAGAAGTTGTTGTTGAGCAATTAGATTGTAACCCAGCGGAAGTAAAAGAAGATTCAAGATTTGTTGAAGATTTAGGTGCTGACTCTTTAGATGTAGTTGAATTAGTTATGGCTTTAGAAGAAAAATTTGACATTGAAATCCCTGATGAAGATGCAGAAAAAATCAAAACTGTTGCTGATGCTATAAAATACATCGAAAATATCGCGTAATTTTCGCTATAAAATAGAAGATTTTTCTTCTATTTTAAATTTTAACTATTGAGTTTTTTTATAAAAAAATTGAATAATTCAAATAATAATACATGGAGCATATTTAAATGAGAAGAGTTGTTGTAACTGGTTTAGGAACTATTAATTCAACAGGACATAGCGTAGAAGAATCATTCAATGCAGTAGTAAATGGTGTATGTGGTATTGATACTATTACACTATTTGATATTAGTGATTTTTCAGTTCAAATTGCTGGTGAAGTAAAAAACTTTAATCCAGAAACAGTAATGGATAAAAAAGAGGTTAAAAAAGCTGATAGATTTATTCAATTAGGTATTAAAGCAGCTCTTGAAGCAATGATTGATTCTGGTTATGTAACAGCTGAAGATAAAAAAGTTGATGCATCTATTGCCGATAGATTTGGAATAATTTCGGGTTCAGGAATTGGTGGACTTTCAACTATAGAGAAAAACTCTGTGGTTTGTGAAAATAGAGGTTCAAGAAAAATTTCTCCGTTTTTTATTCCTTCATCATTAATTAATATGCTTGGTGGTATGGTTTCCATTGAGTATGCATTGAAAGGACCAAACTTAGCATCTGTAACGGCATGTGCAGCTGGGACACACGCGATTGGTGAAGGGGCGAAAACGA
>CAZDFZ010000057.1:0-4926 GCA_964504855.1 uncultured Aliarcobacter sp. | reverse complement strand
CTAAGTGGATTTATTTCAATTGAACATAATTTAAAAGGTCCATCTTTATCTCATGTAACTGCATGTGCTGCTTCAACTCATGCTTTAAATGATGCTGTTAAAACAATTATTTTAGGTGGAGCTGATAGAATTTTAGTTGTTGGTGCTGAGTCAGCCGTTTGTGGTGCTGGTGTTGGTGGATTTGCTGCTATGAAAGCATTATCAACAAGAAATGATGATCCTAAAAAAGCTTCAAGACCATTTGACATGGACAGAGATGGTTTTGTTATGGGAGAAGGTGCTGGAGCTTTAGTTGTTGAAGACTTAGAATTAGCACTAGCAAGAGGAACTAAAATTTATTGTGAAATTATTGGATTTGGAGAATCTGGAGATGCAAACCATATTACTTCTCCTGTGACAGATGGTCCATTAAGAGCAATGAGAGCTGCTTTTGAAATGGCAAAAACTTTAACTGGTGAATACCCAAAAATTGATTATGTTAATACGCATGGTACTTCTACTCCAGTTGGAGATAAAAATGAGACTGCTGCAATTAAAGAAGCATTTGGTGGAAAAGAAAATTGTCCTCCTATCTCATCTACAAAAGGTCAAATTGGTCACTGTTTAGGTGCTGCTGGTGCTATTGAAGCTATCATGGCAATTAAAGCATTAAATGAAGGTATTATTCCTCCAACAATTAATGTAGAAAATCAAGATCCAGAGTGTGATTTAGATATTGTTCCTAATGTGGCTAGAAAAGCTGAATTAAAAACAGTAATGAGTAATAACTTCGGTTTTGGTGGAACTAACGGTTCTGTAATTTTTAGAAAATACGAAAAATAATTTAAAACTTAACCTAACTATAAAGGAGATAATTTTTTATTATCTCCTTTTTTTTTCAAAGGGAAAAAATTGGCAACTTACTTAGAATTTGAAGATAAAATCAAAAAAATAGAAGATGAAATTATTGTAGCTAAAACAAAATCTGATGAACATGCAGTTGAGATTTTAGAAAAAAAATTAGAAAAAGAAGTTGAAAAAACTTTTAAAAATTTAAGTGATTATCAAAAACTTCAATTAGCTAGACATCCCGATAGACCTTATGCTATGGATTATATAAATGGTTTATTAACAAATGCTTACGAAATTCATGGTGATAGACATTATGTTGATGATCATGCAATAGTTTGCTATTTAGGATTTATAGGAACTCAAAAAGTATTAGTTATTGGTGAACAAAAAGGTAGAGGTACAAAAGATAAACTTTATAGAAATTTTGGTATGCCAAGTCCTGAGGGTTATAGAAAAGCTTTAAGAGCTGCAAAAATGGCTGATAAATTTCAAATTCCAATTTTAATGTTAGTTGACACTCCAGGTGCATATCCAGGAATTGGTGCAGAAGAGAGAAATCAAAGTGAAGCGATTGCAAGAAATCTTTATGAATTTGCTGATCTAACAACTCCAACAGTTTCGGTTGTTATTGGAGAAGGTGGAAGTGGTGGAGCATTAGCTATTTCAGTTGCAGACAAACTTGCTATGATGAGATACTCTGTTTATGCTGTTATTTCACCTGAAGGTTGTAGTGCAATTTTATGGAATGATCCAGCAAAAGTTGAAACTGCAGCAAATGCTTTAAAAATTACAGCTGAAAATTTAAAAGAGTTAAATCTTATTGATGATGTTATAAATGAACCATTAATTGGTGCCCATAGACAAAAAGAGTTAGCAATACAAGCTTTAAAAGAATATTTCTTAAGTTCTTTGGATGAATTGAATAAATTAACTGCTGATCAAAGATCGAATAAAAAATATCAAAAAATTATGAATTTAGGTTCTTTCTTAGAAAGATAAATTTATAATTTAACAAGAAGTAAAACTTCTTGTTATCTAACTAATCTTCCAACAGGCTCACCACCAATCAAATGAAAATGTAAATGATGAACCTCTTGTCCCCCATGATCACCAATATTTGTAATAAGTCTATATCCTTTCTCTTTTACATCTAAAACTTTTGCCACTTTTTGAATAAATTCAGTCATATCTGACATAATTGATGGTGGTGTAACATCAAAAGAAGCATAATGTTCCTTTGGAATAATCAAAACATGAATTTTTCTTGTTGGATTAATATCATTAAATGCTAAAAAATTATCATCCTCTAAAATAGTTTGATTTGGTATCTCACCTTTTACAATCTTACAGAATATACACATTATTTTTCCTTGAAATTAAATAGTAAAATATTATAACCAAACTCTAATAAATCTTTGAGTATAATCCCAAAAATACTGATACAAATAATTTAATCCAAGATAATTATTTACAAATTTAGGGAGAAGAAAGTGACACAGTGGATTGAAAAAATTAACAATGCAATATCACTTGAAGAGTTAGAAAATATTAGAATTGATACCTTAGGTAAAAAGGGTATTTTAACTTTAGAATTTGCTAAAATGAAGAGTGTTCCAAATGAAGAGAAAAAAGCATTTGCAGAGAATTTGAATAAACAAAAAGAATTGATTACAGATGCTTTAGAATCTAAAAAAATAATTTTAGAAAAAGTTGCTTTAAATAACAAATTAGAAAGTGAAAAAATTGATGTTACTAGATTTAACAATGAACTTTCTTGTGGTGCAACTCATCCAGTTGTTGAAACTATGGATAGAATTATTAAATATTTCCAAAATTTAAATTTTGCTGTTGAAGAAGGTCCACTTGTAGAAGATGATTTTCATAATTTTGAAGCATTAAATCTTCCTAAATATCACCCTGCTCGTGATATGCAAGATACTTTTTATAACAAAGATTATACTTTATTAAGAACTCACACTTCTCCTGTTCAAATAAGAACGATGTTAAGTCAAAAAACTCCAATTAGAATGATAGCTCCAGGGACTGTTTTTAGAAGAGATTTTGATATTACTCACACACCTATGTTTCATCAAATCGAAGCTTTAGTTGTAGATGAATCAGATAAAGTTTCATTTGCAAACTTAAAACATGTTTTAGTTGAATTTTTACAACACATGTTTGGTGATGTTGAAGTAAGATTTAGACCTTCATTTTTCCCATTTACAGAACCATCTGCTGAAGTTGATATTTCTTGTGTTTTCTGTAAAGGAAGCGGTTGTAGAGTTTGTTCACAAACAGGATGGCTTGAAGTTTTAGGTTGTGGTGTTGTTGATGAAAACGTATTCAAAGCAGTTGGCTATGAAAATAAATCAGGTTATGCATTTGGATTAGGAATTGAAAGATTTGCAATGCTAATTCATAATATTGGAGATTTAAGATCACTATTTGAAAGTGATACAAGACTATTAGGACAATTCAAATGATTATTACAAGAAGCTGGTTAGAAGAATTTATAGATATTTCAAAAATCTCAACAGATGAGATTTGTAAAACTTTAAACTCTATTGGTCTTGAAGTTGATAGTGTTGAAAAAGTTTCAATTGCTCCAAAAGTTGTTTTGGGAAAAGTTTTAGAGAAAGTAAAACATCCTGAAGCTGATAAGTTAAGTATTTGCCAAGTTGATTTAGGGTCTCATCAAGTACAAATAGTTTGTGGTGCAAAAAATGTTGATGCAGGACAATATGTACCAATAGCTACAGTTGGATGTGATTTAGGAAATGATTTTATAATCAAAGAAGCAAAACTAAGAGGTGTTGAATCAAATGGTATGATTTGTTCAGCAACTGAATTAGGACTTCCAAAATTAAATGATGGAATTTTAGAACTTGATAATTCAATTGGAGAATTGATTTTAGGAAAAGAGTTAAAAGATTTTCCAAAATTAAATGATGAAATTATTGAAATTGAATTAACAGCTAATAGAGGTGATTGTTTAAGTATAAATGGAATCGCTAGAGAATTAAGTGCTTATTTTAGTATCCCTTTAATTGAACTTGATAAGCAAGTTAATTATAATGAATTTGGAATAGGTCAAGTATTTGAAATTGAATGTGATAACAATATAGATTCATCATTATCTTATAAAGCGGTAGATTTTACAAAGTTTAAATTGAATGTCCTATTCAAATTAAGAACTTCTATTCTTGGAAAATATCATGATAATAATGATGTTAAAAATGCATTAACTTATGTAACTCATTCTACAGGTGTTATATTAAATGCGTATCCTAAAGAAAAAACTATAAAGAATAATGAATTAAGTGTTTTACATGCAAAAAAAGATGCAGATGGTTTTGATAATATTTATGGAGTTGAACAATTAAGTAAAATTTGTATTGATCATAATGAAATTGATCCAAATAATACAAATTTCATTATTGAAGCTTCTTATATAAATCCAGAATTATTATCAAAAAAAGTTTTTGATAAAAAAATAAAAACTGGTGAAGTTTACTATAAAGCCTCAAGAGGTAGCGAACCTAATATTGATTTTGGGATAGATTATTTCTCAACTCTTGTTTCAAAAAATGGAGCTTTAGTATATAGAGGTAGTGAAACTTTTATTGAAGACAAAGAGAAATTATCACTTGATGCAAGTGTAAAAAAGATTAATTCAATTATTGGGCAAGAAATTAGCAAAATTGAAATTGAAAGAATACTTACTTCTTTAGGATTTGAACTAAAAGATAGAGGCGATGTACTAGCACTTAAAATTCCTCATTACAGACATGATATAAAAAACATTGCAGATGTTACGGAAGAAATAGTAAGAATAATTGGAATAGATAATATTATTGCAAAACCTTTAGAAATTGATGAAGTAAATAGAGTTAATAAAACTTCAAATGATTTAATCAAAAAAAATAAACTAAGATTTAAAGCAATTGAAAATGGTTTTTATGAAACCTTAACTTATGTATTTTCTTCAAAAGAAAATTTACAAAAATATAACTTTAAAACTGTAAAAGATGAATTAGAATTAATTAATCCAATTGTAAAAGAGTTAAATACATATAGAACAACTATTTTATTAAA
>CAZDFZ010000056.1:0-9038 GCA_964504855.1 uncultured Aliarcobacter sp. | reverse complement strand
TAAAAGTTGCTCAAGAGCAAATAAATGTTTCAAGAAATTGGGAAAATCCAATGTTAGCTTTTAAAACAAATAACATTGGAGTAAGTAAGCCTCTATCTAATCAAAAAGAGTATGGAGTGGAATTATCTCAAGTAATTCCTCTTGGAAATAGACTTGATATTGAAGAATCAATAGCAATAAAAGATAGAAATATTAAAATATTTGATTTAGAAGATAAAAAACTAGAACTTGAATCAAAAATATATGAATACTCTTACTCAATAATAATCTTACAAAAACGATATAAACTAATAGAAAGTTACCTTCAAAATACAGCAAAACTTGAAGAGTTATATAGTTCTTTATATAAATACCAAAAAGCATCATTGGGTGAAGTTTTAAATACAAAAGTATCGTCTTTAGATTTAAAATTAGAACTTGAAAATTTAAAAACAATGATTGATAATATGTATCTAAATTTAGAGCAAATAAGTTATGAAAAAGTTCAAACGATAGATGAATCATTGGATATAAAAGAGTTAAATAAAAACCAAATAAGTAACGATATCTTAAATCATCCAAAAATAAAAGCATTACAAGAAGATAGTTTGAAATCAAAAGATATGGGTAGATTAGAAGATGCAAAGAAGTTATCAAGTATTACTTTAAGTGTTGAGTATATGCAAAACAATGAACAAGATTATGCAAATGTAACAGTTGGTATTCCTCTTCCTATATATAAAACAGAAAGTATTAATAGTTTAAAAGCAAAACTAAGTGCAAATGAAACAAATGATAAATTAGATAGTTTAACTCATAGCTTAGGAATTCAAACAGATATATACTTAAATAGTTTAAATAGAAGTGCTAGAAACTATAAACTAATACAAAAAGAGATAATTCCTCTAAAACAAAAAATTCAACAAAATCTTGAGAACTATAATAGTTTTGATATGGCAAAACCTCAAGAGAGTATTACTAATCTAAATGAATTAATTACTTATGAAACAAAAGCTTTAGATGAATTACAAAAATATTATGAAAGTTATTCACAACTTTTATATCTTACAAATAGAGGTTTAAAATGATTAAAAAATTGGTATTAAGTACCCTACTTTTAAGTGGTTTTTTACAAGCTCAGATTTTAGATGCAAAACAAGTTTTTAATAAAACAACAACAAAAGTATTAAAAGAAGAGATTAATTTTGATAAAAGTTATTATGGAATTACAAAAATAGATGAATCTTCAGTAACTGATATTGTAAGTAGATTTGATGGATATATTACAAAACTAAATGCCAATAAAAAGTATATGACTATAAAAAAAGATGAACCTTTATACTCTATTTATTCTCAAGATATACAAAGTATTCAAAATGAACTGCAAGTAGCAAAAAATTTTAATCAAAATATTTATCAAACAACATCATCTAGACTTGAAACATTGGCTATTTCAAAAAGTGAGCAACAAAGAATAAAAGATGGAAAAGTTGATTCAAATGGGATAGTGGTTACTTCTTCAATAAATGGAATATTACTTGAAAAAAACATAAATCAATCAAGTGCTGTAAATAAAGGTGTGATGTTATTGCAGCTAGCAAGTGTAGATAAGATTTGGTTTATAGCATCTGTTTATCAAAGTGATTTAGAGTATATAAAAAAAGACAAGGAAGCCCAAATTCATATAGATGGAATAAATGAAAAGATTGTTTCAAAGGTGGATTTTATCTATCCAATAATTGATGAAAAGAATAAAACAGTTGATGTTAGATTTATAGTTGATAATAAAGATTTAAAATTAGTTCCTTCTATGTTTGGGAAAGTTGATATAAATGTTAAAAAAGATGTGATGCTAACTCTTCCAAAAACAGCTGTTTTGAAAAAAGCAAATGATTATTATGTATTTAAACCTTTGTCAAATGGTGAATTTAAACCTGTAAAAATTGATGCAAAAAGAATATCATCAAATAAATATGAGATTTTAGGTGGATTAGAACAAAATGATGAGGTTATAAATAATGCCTTATTCTTATTTGATTCAGATTCTGTGACTAATGCTTTATATAAATCTGATGATGAAAACTGGTAATTATTATGGTAGAAAGTATAATTTTATATAGTATAAGAAATAAATTTCTAGTTCTATTTTCAATTTTTGTTTTAACAGTAGGCTCATTTTGGGCAATTAAAAATACAAATTTAGATGCACTTCCTGATTTATCACCACCTCAAGTAATAATTCAAGTTGAATGGAATGGACAAAGTCCAAAAACAATAGAAGAACAAATATCATATCCTTTGATTTCAAATTTGATGAGTTTACCAAATATTGAAACTGTTCGAGCAATGACATCTTTTTCAAATGCTATGATATATATAATATTCAAAGATAAAACTGATATTTATGATTCAAGAAGTAGAGTTTTAGAGCAACTTTCAACTTTACAAGGAACATTTCCTACTGGTGCGACTGTTCAATTAGGTCCAGATGCAACAGGTGTTGGTTGGGCTTATGAGTATGCTTTAAAATCAAATACAAAAAGCTTAGACGAGTTAAGAACTTTACAAGATTATTATCTTAAATATGCTCTTTTAGGTGTTGATGGAGTTAGTGAAATAGCTTCAATTGGTGGATATGTAAGAAACTATGAAATAACACTAAATCAAGATAAGTTAGTTCAATATGATTTAAGTATCAATGAAATAAAAGAAAAGATTGTTGCAAATAATGGTGATAATGGCGGAAGAATTATTTTAGAAAATGGTTATGAGCATATAATAACGGCTCGTGGTTATCTAAAATCTCTCAGTGATATAGAAAATATTACAATTAAAACTTTTAACAATATACCTTTAAAAATAAAAGATATAGCAAACGTAAACATAACTTCAAAAGATAGACGAGGTATGGTTGATTTAAATGGTCAAGGAGAGACGATAGGCGGAATTGTAGTTGTTAGACACAATGAAAACCCTTATGCTGTTATAAAGGCTGTAAAAGAGAAATTAACCACATTAAAACTACAAGATGTTGAAGTTGTGGAAGTATATGATAGAACTTCCTTGATTGATAAAGCAATTGATACTTTAAAACATACACTATTTGAAGAATCAATTATAGTTTCAATCATAGCAACACTATTTTTATTTCATTTTAGATCGGCTTTAATTATTATAATTACTCTTCCAATAACTGTAATGATCAGTTTTTTACTAATGAAAGTTTTTGGAATTGGCTCAAATATAATGAGTTTAGGAGGAATCGCAATAGCAATTGGTGCAATGGTTGATGCAACAATAGTTATGGTTGAAAATGCTCATAAATATCTACAAGGAAAAGAGAATATTTCAAATGAAGATAGAGTTGAAATAATCATAAAATCTGCAAAACAAGTAGGTCGCCCTATTTTCTTTGCTTTGATTTTGGTTGTAGTTTCATTTTTTCCTATTTTTGCTTTGACTGGACAAGAAGGAAGATTATTTACACCTTTAGCATTTACAAAATCATTTGCAATGATGACAGGTGCAATTCTTTCTATTACACTGGTTCCAATTTTAATGATTTTCTTAATTCGTGGAAAAATTATGGCGGAAAATAAAAATATTTTGAACAAATTCTTCATAAATATATATTCTCCATTTTTGAAAATGGCTTTAAAATTAAGATACTTAGTAATAGCTATTTATATTGGAATGATAGTTCTTGCAGTTACTGTTTATCAAAAACAAAATTGGGAATTTATGCCAATGATGAATGAGCAAACTTTTATGTATATGCCAGTAACTCCTTATGGAATTGGTATTGATATGGCAAAGGAGTTGGCACAAAAAACTGATCAAATTATAAAATCATTTCCAGAAGTGCAAACAGCTTTTGCAAAAGTTGGACGAGCTTTAAGTGCAACTGATCCAGCACCACTTGCTATGATTGAAACAATAGTTACTTTTAAACCAGAAAATCAATGGCGAGAGGGAATGACATATAAAAAATTAATGGAAGAGATGAATGAAAAACTTCAAGTCCAAGGTCTTATAAACTCATGGACCTATCCAATAAGAGGAAGAATTGATATGCTTTTAACAGGTATTAGAACACCTCTTGGGATAAAATTATATGGAAATGATCATAAAGTATTAGAAGAAACATCAAAACAAATAGAACAAAAACTAAGAGCTTATGCTGGAACTTTATCTGTATCTGCTGATAAGGTAAATTCAGGATATTATCTAAATATCAAAACAGACGATGAGATGATTTCAAGATATGGAATAAGTAAAAATGATATTTTAGAAACTATCTCTTTAGGTGTTGGTGGAACTCAAATTTCTACATTTATAGATAAACTTGAAAGATATCCCATAACTCTAAGATTTGAAGCAAGTCAAAGGGAAGATATAAGTGCTTTAGAAAATATTCAAATTAAAACAGAACTAGGATACCAGCCATTAAGATTATTTGCAAATTTAATATATGAAGAAGGACCATCAGTAATATCATCTGAAAAAGCTTTAAATGTAAGTTTTATATATATAACACCAAAAGAGAGTGTTTCCACAAAACAATATAAAGATGAAGCAAAAGAACTTTTAAAACAAATTGAGTTACCAAGTGGTTACTATTTTGAGTGGGCAGGACAAAGTGAATATTTAGAATCAGCTATGGCTAAATTAATATATATCATTCCAATTACATTTATGATTATATTTATTTTGATTTATTTGGCTTTGAAAAATATGCTTTACACTTTAATTATATTTTTTACACTTCCTTTTGCACTAACTGGAGGAATATTTTATTTAGATTATTTAAATTTCAACATTTCAATCGCAGTAATTGTTGGATTCCTAGCGCTTTTAGGAGTTGCTGCTGAAACCTCAATAGTTATGCTTGTATATTTGAATGAAGCTATGATTGAATTAAAACAAACTAGCCAAAATATTACAAATGAAGAAATAGTAAAAGCAATATATAAAGGTGCCGTTTTAAGACTAAGACCAAAACTAATGACACTCTTTACAATTTTAGGTGGATTAATTCCAATAATGTATATAAATGGTGTGGGAAGTGAAGTTATGCAAAGAATTGCTGCTCCAATGATTGGTGGAATGATAAGTTCAACATTTCTAACATTAGTTATAATTCCAGCGATTTTTTATATGATTAGTATAAGAAAAGAAACACTACACAATTAGTAGACACAAAAATTATATAATTGCACAGTTTAAAAAAGTTATACTACTAAATAAATTAAATTCAAAAGGGAATTAAGATGACTATGAAGATGAAATTATCAGGATTATTGCTAGGTCTTTTATTAGCAACTACAACAGCGTTTGCAGGTGGTTCTTGTGGAGCTGGAAAATGTGGTGCTGAAATGAAAAAAGAGATGAAATGCTCTTGTGACATGAAAGATAAAAAAGATCATAAATGTACTTGTGAAAGTAAAGAAAAATGTACATGCGATATGAAAAAAGATGTAAAAGGTTCATGTGGAGCTGGAAAGTGTGGTGCTGAAATGAAAAAAGATATGAAAGAATCATGTGATATGATGAAAAAAGAATCAAAAGGTTCGTGTGGTGCTGGAAAATGTGGAGCTGAAATGAAAAATGATGCAAATAATGAAATGAAAGACAAAAAATAAATTTTATAAAGAGAAAGTTTAATCTTTCTCTTTAAATATATTTATAATAAGTTTTATAATATGTATTTAAATACTAATTATAAAACTTATTTAATATCTTTGAAGTGTAAAAATAAGCAAATATTGCAGCACTATAAATCATAAATAAAATCCCAAACCATAAATAAATAAAATCTAACTCAAAATATTTTACAATCAAATAAGAGATAATCACTTTTGCAATAATTTGTCTGTAAAGACCAATAAATAAAATCATCTTAGGTTGTTTAATAGCTTGTAGTGTTGCAACACAAATGAATAAAATAACATAAGCGTAAAATATCCAAATTTCAACAAGCAAAAAATCTACTCCAAAACCTATAACAATTGAATTTGAATCAAATAAAGAGATGATAAATTTCCCTAAAATAGTTAAAGTTACTATTCCAATAGTAGAAATAATAAAGCCGAATTTAAGAGCTGTTGAGAATATTTCTTGTACTCTATCATATTTTTTTGCACCGAAATTATTTGATACAAGTGCTAAAACAGCAGTGCTTAGCCCAAGTGCAGGTAAAAGCATTAATTGTTCTACCCTATATCCTATACCAAATCCAGCAACAGCATACATACCATAATGCGAAACAAAATACGTAAGAATTAACGAACCAATTGCCATAGTAAGCATATTTAAACTTGAAGGTATTCCTTGAATTAGAAATTGTTTATAAACTTTTATATTTGGAATAAAATATTCAATCTTCTCAAAATGAATAAGTTTTGTTTGTAAAACTTTATAAAGCATATAAAACATATTCATTATTTGTATAACAACTGTTGCTATTGCAATTCCTTTTATACCAAAAGCAGGAATAAATAAAAAACCATACATAAACAAAGGATTTAAAGCTAAATTAGCAAAGAAACCAAATATCAAACTATTTCTATAAGTTTTAGTATCACCAGTGGATACCAATATAGAATTAAGTGAGAAATTAAACATAAAAAATATTGCCCCAAAAAGTATGGGATTTATATACTCAATAGAGATATATAAATATTCTTCTTTTGCACCTAATAACATAAATAAAGATGGTGCAAAGAAATATCCAATAACACTTAAGAAAAGACCTATTAGAGGAACAAAAATAACCCCTTTATGGGCATAAATAGAAGCTAATTTATATTTTTTCTTACCAAGGGCATTTCCTAATAAAGCAGTAATAGCAGAAGAAAATCCATATCCTAGACCAATAATCAAGAAAAATATCATAAATGATAATGATAAAGCAGCTATCGCTTGAGTTGAAATAAGTCCAGCATAAAAAGTATCAACAACATTGTACATTGTATTAAAAAACATTCCAACACTAGCAGGAATGGTTAATTGCTTTATAAGGCTTGGAATATCTTGAGTAGTTAAATTTGAAGGAGATGTTTTCAATGATTTAAGAATAAAAGATTATTCTTCTATTCTTATCATCGCAGGTTTACTTAAAATTACACCTGAATTCTCTAATTGAGAAATGGCTTTTATTATATCTTTTTCATTACATATATGAGTTGTTAAAAGTAAATTAGCGCTTTGATCTTTTAATGGCTTTTGTAACATCGCTTCTATTGAAATAGAGTTGTTCCCTAAAATAGTTGCAATTTTTGCTAAAGTACCTGATTTATCAGCAACTTCAAGTCTCAAGTAATATTTAGTTTGAATATCATCTTTAGCCATTAAAGTAATTTTTTCACCTGGTTGATTTTCAAATCCAAGCATTGGTGAACCTTTTCCACGTCTTGCAATATCTATGATATTTGCAACAACTGCTGATGCTGTTGCATCACCACCTGCTCCTGCTCCATAGAACATAGTTTCACCTACTTTATCTCCAATAACAGAAATACCATTCATAACACCATCAACTTTTGCAATCATTTTATCTTGTGGTATTAAAACAGGATGAACTCTTAATCCAACTTCATTACCAATTTTTTTAGTAATTCCAAGTAATTTTATAGAATACTCAAACTCTTTTGCAAATTCAATATCTGCAGTTGTTATGTTTTGAATACCTTCAATTAAAATATCTTCAGGTTTTACATCAATTCCATAAGCAATAGAAGCTAAAATAAGAAGTTTATGTGAAGCATCGAATCCACCAACATCAAATGTTGGATCAGCTTCTGCATAACCTAATTCTTGTGCTTCTTTTAAAATATCTTCATAAGCAACACCATCATTTATCATACGTGTTAGCATATAATTACAAGTTCCGTTCATAATACCTTGAATAGATTTGATGTGATTTGCACTTAATCCATCTCTTAAAGCATTAATAATTGGAATTCCTCCAGCAACTGCTGCTTCAAATTCAAATGATGTATCTCCTGCTAGTTCTTGTAACTCATATCTGTGATAAGCCAAAAAAGCTTTATTTGCAGTAACCACTGCTTTACCTTTTAGCAAAGCTTTTTTTACTATTTCATAAGGCTTTTCTATACCACCCATTAATTCAACTACAATATCTATAGAATCATCATTTAAAATATCGTCAATATTATCTGTTAATTTGATGCTAACATCTCTTTTTTTGCTTAAATTTGAAACTACTCCAATAGTAGGTACAATCTCTTTTCCAGCACGTGCAGTTATAATATTTTTGTTATCTAATAAAATATTTGCAACGCTAGTTCCAACTGTACCAACTCCAATAATTCCAACTTTTAACATTTTATTTCCTATTTTTCTAATGATTTTAAATATTTTTTAATATTTTTTGCAGCTTGTCTAATTCTTTTTTCATTTTCAATTAGAGCAATTCTTACATACTGGTCACCATAATGTCCAAATCCAATACCTGGACTTACTGCTACTTGTGCTTGTGTAAGTAATTGTTTTGAGAATTCCATACTTCCTAAGTGACTAGCAACTTCAGGAATTTTTGCCCAGATAAACATAGAAGCATCAGGTTTGTTCATAACCCAACCTGCATCTGCAAATGTTTCAAGCATTAAATCTCTTCTTTTTCTATATTTTTCAACATGTTCAGCAACGCAATCTTGAGGACCATCAAGAGCAACAGTAGCTGCAACTTGAATAGGAGTAAACATACCATAATCAAGCCATGATTTAATTCTTTTTAATGCACCGATTAATTTCTCATTTCCAACGATACACCCTACTCTCCATCCAGCCATATTGTATGATTTAGATAGTGTGAAGCATTCAACAGCAACATCTAAAGCACCCTCTGCTTGGAAAATAGAAGGAGTTTTATATCCATCAAATGTAATATCAGCATAAGCAATATCAGAGATGATATAGAATCTTTCTCTTTTTGCCATTTCAACTAATCTTGTATAAAACTCTGGTTTTACAGTTGCACAAGTTGGATTGTGTGGGAAGTTTACAACTACATATTTTACTTTTGGAATTGATTCATC
>CAZDFZ010000055.1:0-9077 GCA_964504855.1 uncultured Aliarcobacter sp. | reverse complement strand
AATGAGCTTAGCTTTAAACATATCTTATGTTTAGTGCTAAGCTTTTTTTTTAGCCCATTTTTTTTCTTTTTTTTATCTTTCGCTCTTCCTTTTCTATTTTACGCTTTCTTTATCTGATATGAACTATTTTACAGCTGCTTTATGGTAGCATCGCTTTTTATTCCAAATTTCTGCTATGTTAAGTTTTTGCTCCTTTTTTATTTTAATTCTTATGAATTAATAGCTCCTTTTTATCTTTTTATTAAGTTTTTGATATACTCATAATGATAAAAATCTAAGGGTATATATAAATGTTATATGAAAATAATAATGAAGAAATAATTGATGAATTGAAAAAAATTGTCAAACAAAAAGGATTAAAATATACTGAGCAAAGAGAAATTGTTTTGAGTATTTTATTACACGCTAGTGAGCATTTGACAGCAGAAGAAGTATATAATGAAATTAAAAAAGCTTTTCCTACTTCAAATATTGGAATTGCAACAGTATATAGAGCTTTAAGCTTTTTAGAAGAAGTGGACTTAATTACTTCGATCACTTTTGGAACAGATGGTAAAAAATATGAAAGTAATTCTAAATCACATCATGATCATTTAATTTGTACGTCTTGTGGAAAAATAATTGAATTTATAGATGAAGAAATTGAGAAAAGACAAGATAAAATTGCAAAGAAAAACAGATTTAAAATACTTAGTCATTCTATGCAGTTATATGGAATTTGTGAAAACTGTCAATAATTAATTATTAATTTATGCTAGAGAAAAGATTTAATCTTTTTTCTCTAGTATTTCAATTGAAATAATATTGTCTTTTTGTTTAATTAAATCTAATGTACAAAAACTCTCTGCATCATCTTCTTGAATTTGACCAAATACAGTATGTCTTCCATCTAGATGAGGACAATCTACAAAGCAAATAAAAAATTGACTACCTCCCGTGTTCGGTCCTGCGTGAGCCATAGATAAGCTTCCTCTTTTATGTATTTGTTTATCAGCATTTGTTTCACATTCAATTGCCCAACCAGGACCACCCATCCCTGAGCCTTCTGGACAACCTCCTTGAGCCATAAATCCTGAAATTACTCGGTGAAAATTTAATCCGTTATAAAATCCATCATTAGCTAATGTTGCAAAGTTTGATACGGCTATTGGTGTTTCATTTTTAAAAAGCTCTATCCAAATAATACCTTTATCAGTTGTAATTTTTGCATAACTATATTTATTTAATTCTTCTTTTTGTAAATCATATTTTTTTAATTCTTTTCTAAATCCAAACATTTTATTCCTTTATTTTTTTATCTAAAATTATATCTTCTTTAGGTACTAAATAGTTTAATTTAACTAAATTTTGTACTAGTTCTTTAAAAACAGGAACAGCAGATGCTGAAGCATAATAGTAATACCAATATTTACCTGTCGAAATTGGATTAATTACAGTTACTCCTATAGTATATGAGTTATTATGCTGGTCATTTACAAATCCAAAAAATGAAGATATATATTTTTTAAGATATACACCTCCTCTTGCAATTTGTGCAGTTCCTGTTTTTCCTCCAATTTCCAAACCTTCAATTCTTGCAGCTTTACCTGTTCCTTCATTTACTGTTCTAATTAATAGTCTTTTTATCTCATCTGCAGTTGCTTTTGATACTACAGGTTCTGGTTTATCATCATAGGGCTTATATTTATTATTATCGTGTGTAAGATGAGATACAATTCTTGGTGTAACCATATTACCATCATTATTAAAAGTTGAATAAGCTTTTAATAATTGTATAAAAGTTGAAGTCATACCTTGACCAAAAGATACTGTTGCTTTAAATACATTATCTCTTTTTTCTTTATCACCAGCAGAAAATTGCCAAATTTTAGGCATTACACCTTTTTTTTCATATGGTAAATCAATTCCTGTTTTTCTAGTAATTCCGTATCTTCTCATTCCTTCATAAAATTCTGGACCAGTTAGTCTTTGCGCAATTTGTAATGTACCAATATTTGAAGAAAACATTACTATTTCATCTAAAGATAAATAGTGTTTACTAAAGGGGTGATCATCTTTTATTGTAAATCTTCCAATTCTATAAGCACCTTTTCCTCCTCCTTCGTTATATGCATTAAAATTTTCATTTTTCCTTACTAAATTTTTATCTAATGCAATAGAAATTGATATAGGTTTCATTACAGAACCTGGTTCAAATTGATACTCAATAGCATTAACATTTAATGAACCAATATTTTCTTTTTCAATTTTTTCAGGATTAAATCTATTTGATGATGCCATTGTTAAAATTTTACCTGTTTTACTTTCCATTATCGCTACAATAATTTCATCAGCACTTAATTTCTTTTTATATATATCCAGGGTTGTTTCATTATTTTTTTGAAGTTTTAACGGTATATTTAGATTTAATGTTGCTCCATCAACTCTTTTTCTAATAATAGAGTTTTTATCAAATGAAATATAAGATAAAACATCTCTATCTCCTTGTAAAACACCATCTTTTGATTGATTTAATACTTTATTATAAAACCGTTCAAGACCTTTGATACCATTTACTTTTGTTTTACCTGATTCAGATTCAAATTTTGAAATATAACCAACTACAGGAGTTAATGTATCATCGTAAGAAAATGTTCGCTTTTCTCCACTTTCACTTATTGTTAATCCTCTCAAAATTTTAGCACCATTTACTTGTCTACTAGTAAACACATCAAGTTGAATCAGTTTAAATGCAAGTTCTTTTAAATTTTTTGCAGATCTTGAGTCAATGCTGTATGAAAGAACTAAAGTTCCTGGCTCTTTTTTACCTTCTGCTAATCTTTCTTTTATTGTTTTTGTATCAATACCACTGTAAATAGAAAATAAATTTACAAATAATTCTTCTTTTAAAGGATCCAAGTGCCTACTATCAATCATTGCTTTATAAACTTTTTTTGATGATGCAATTTTAAAATTATCAGAGCTTACAATATCTCCTCTAACTGATAATTCAGTTTTTTCACCTTTTAATGAAGGCAAGTGACGTTTTTCAGTAATTGTTCTAAATATTGAAAAAAACAATATACTCATAAATAAAAAAATAAACGAGAAAAGAATTACTATTTTTTTTGTTTTATCAACTTTTTCAATTTTTTTTGAAGACATATTTATCCATATTATTATATAATGAGAAATGTATTTTAACAAAACTAATATTAAATCAAATAACAATAATTTAAATAATAATAATGAAGCTGACTATGCACTGTTTATTTTAGTCTCTTTATTAATCATAAGTAGTATAATTTTTTCATATTCTTTGACTATATATACAGTTGATTTTTTCGGATATGATCAATTTCATTTCTTTGTAAGGCAAGGATTGGTTGGAATTGTAGCTATTTTCATTATGTGGTATCTTTCACAAAAAGATCCAGATCAAATTGTTGAAAAAATAGGAATGTCTTTATTTGTTTCTTGTTTTATTCTTATGTTGCTAATGCCTTTTTTACCAGGTTTTATGGTTACGGAATCGGGTGGAGCTAATAGATGGATTAGGCTTCCAGGATTTTCTTTATCTCCTGTAGAGTTTTTTAAAATAGGATTTATATATTTTTTATCTTGGTCTTTTTATAGAAAGGTTATTCATAAGCCTAAAAAGATTGGCTTAATTGAAGAGGTTTTACTTTTAGCACCTTATTTCCTTACTTTCTTTATAGTTGTTTTTGTTATTGCTTTTTTACAAAAAGATTTAGGGCAAGTTGTGTTGCTTGCGATAATTCTTGTTGTGTTATTAATTTTTGCAAATAGATCATTTAAAATATTTCTAGCATTAGGAACTATCGCTCTTGTAGGGTTAGTAGGATTAATTCTTGTTGCTCCTCATAGGATGCAAAGGATTCAATCATGGTGGGCAATGGTTCAAGATGGAATTTTATCAGTTTTACCATCATGGGCAGAAAGATATTTAAGAATTGATGAACTACCAGAACCATATCAAGTTTCTCACTCTTTAAATGCTATTCATAATGGCGGATTTTTTGGACAAGGTGTTGCTTTAGGTGATATTAAAGTTGGATTTTTATCAGAAGTTCATACAGACTTTGTTCTTGCAGGTATAACAGAAGAGATAGGATTGGTTGGATTAATGTTATTTTCAACAGTATTATTTTTAATTATTTGGAGAATTTTTAAAATAAGCAGAAGGGTTGAAAATCCAATTTATCATTTATTTACGTTAGGTATTGCACTGATGATTATAATTGCATTTTTAATTAATTCATATGGTATTTCTGGAATGATACCAATTAAAGGAATTGCAGTTCCATTTTTATCTTACGGTGGTTCGTCTATGTTATCCATGGCAATATCTGTAGGTTTAGTGTTATCTATAAGTAGAGTAGCACGTGATGAAGAAGATGAAGTAATAAATCCTAATAATAAAAAGGTCAAAAAATAAATGAATGAAACAATCGTAGTTACAGGTGGTGGAACAGGTGGTCATTTAAAAGTTGCTGATGCTTTTATTGAAGAGTTTTATAATAGAGGGATAAATGTAATTTTTATTGGTTCATCTAATGGTCAAGATAAATCTTGGTTTGAACATGATAAAAGATTAAAAGAGACATTTTTTTTAGATACAAGAGGTGTTGTTAATAAAAATTTTTTTGGAAAAATCACTTCATTATTAAATATATTTTCAAAAACACTGTTTTGTTTGAATTTATATTCAAAATATAATGTAAAAACAGTAATATCTGTTGGTGGATTTTCTGCTGCTGCTGCAACATTTGCTTCAATCTTAAAATTTGGTTGTAATTTATATATTCATGAACAAAACTCTAAGATGGGAAAATTGAATGAAATAACTTCAAAATTTGCAAAAGAAGTTTTTTCTTCATTTGATAAAAATTCTTTAGTTAAAGATTATCCAGTATCAAAAGATTTTTTTAATACAGCACGTGTAAGAGATAAAGTTAGAACAATAGCTTTTTTTGGTGGTTCTCAAGGTGCATTAAGTATTAATAATTTTGCTTTAAAAGTTGCTCCAAGATTAAATGAAATGGGAATTAAGATTATTCATCAAACTGGAAAAAATGATTTTGAAAGAGTGAAATCTGAATATAATAAGTTAAATATTCACGCTGATATTTTTGATTTTTCAAAAGATATACCTAATAAAATGTCAATTGCAGACTTTGCTGTAAGTAGGGCAGGTGCTTCAACTTTATGGGAATTATGTGCAAATTCATTACCAACTTTTTTTATTCCTTTCAAATTTGCAGCGGGTGATCATCAATATTTTAATGCTAAATTTTTATTTGATAAGGGTTTATGTTTTTTAAAAAGAGAAGAAGAGCTAAATGAAGAAGATTTTTTTAATGCCATAAATTCTGATATTCACAAAATAAGCATTGAATTAATTAGTTCAATTAATTCAAATGCTATATCTTTAATTACTAATATAATATTAGAGAATAACAAGAAGTAAAATACCAAATATTATTCTATAAATACCAAATACTATAAAAGTATGAGTTGTAAGAAAATTCATAACTGCTTTAACTGTAAAAAATGCAACAACAAAGGCAGTAACAAAACCAATAGCTAAAAGTGAATAATCATCAATTATCATATCATTTCGGTTTTTAAATAAATCATAAAAAGTAGCAACAAACATTGTTGGAATTGCAAGTAAAAATGAAAATTCAGCTGCACTTTTACGGCTAAGTCCAGTAAACAATCCACCAATCATAGTTGCACCACTTCTACTTGTACCTGGAACCATAGATATACTTTGAAATAATCCAATAATTAAAGCTTGTTTAATAGTTAAATCATCGATAGTTTTGTCTTTACTATCATCGTGATTTCTTCTAAAATACTCTACAATTAAAAAGATAAATCCACCAACTATAAGCATAATAGCAACAGATTCTACACCAAAAAGTGCTTTTATTGTTTTGTAAAATAAAAATCCAAAAATTGCAGTCGGTAAAAAAGCAATGATTATTTTTAGCCAAAGCATTTTATCAACCAAAAGTCGTTTTACAAATAAAAATAAGACAGCCAAAATACTTCCAAGTTGTATAGCAACTTCAAAAGCTTTGTGTGCATTTGTTTGTTCAAGTCCTAAAAATTTACTCACTGCAATTAAATGTCCTGTTGATGATATGGGTAAAAACTCTGTTAATCCTTCTACCACACCAAGTGTTATAGAATCTATAATTGTCATTTTAATCCTTTTTGTTTTGTTAATTTTAAAAATAGTTTTAAACTTCTTTTTTCTTTTAGTCCTAAGTTATAATCAATTTTTGTTAAATATTCTAAAATATGTTTTTTTGATACATTACTTCTTTTTGAATATTGCTCTAAAATATATTGCGGAATTTTTATAAATCTTTTATCAAATTTTTTTGTTAGTTTTTCCAAAATCTTTTTGTTTGAGTTAAAACACAATACAGCAAAAACAAAGGGTAGATTGTATCGATTTTTCCACTCTTTTGCTAAATCTATTTTTTTTAAATCAATATTTTCATGATAAAAATTTAAAGCTTTATCTCCAATTATTACTTTTCCTTTTAGATTTAAAACTTTTGCAAGAGCATTTGAAGTATCCGATTGAAAATCTTTTTCCTCAACGCCTGGAATTAATAAAACTGATAAAACTTCATCCGAAGCTACAATACCAAAATTTAGATGTTTCTCATTTCTTGAAGCAATTGAAGATATAAATGCACTATCTACAACTCTTTTTTTAAATTTTTTATTTATAGATGAAGGATAAGATTTTTTGTATTCGATAATTGATTTTAATTGAGAAGATTTTATATTTTTTTTTAGATATATATGAAATGGTAATAAGTTTATAAAATCTATTTTTGCAAATATCATAAAATATTTGTCCTTATTATGGTAAAATTTTTTTGGAATCATAATATAAATATTATAAGAAGGTGTTAAAGTGGTGAAAATTGAATTTTTAGGACCTATAAATAAAGATAGCATGGATTTAGATATAAGTAATTTAAAAGAATTAAGTGAAATTTTAAAAAATGACATGATAGTATCTTCATGGTTAGAAACGTGCGCAGTTGCTATTAATGATACATTAATTTGTTCAAAAGATATTGTATTAAAAGATGGAGATAAAGTTTCATTGCTTCCTCCTGTATGTGGAGGTTTATGATGGAAAATAGAAAAGATTTTTTACAACTATTTGATGGAAGTTTAGAAGTTGAAAAAATTACAAATTCGTGGTATAACAAATATAAAAATTCAAATTTTGGTGCAATTATAACTTTTGTTGGTGTAGTAAGAGATGAGAATAAAATAGATGGTTTATCATTTGATATATATGAGCCAATTTTAAATTCTTGGTTTGATACATGGCAAAAAAAAGCTAATGAGAAGAATGCAATTGTATTAATGGCTCATAGTCGAGGGGATGTAATGAATCATGAAAGTTCATATATAGCAGCTGTTTGTAGTCCAAAAAGAAGAGTTGCTTTAGAATTAATTGATGAATTTGTAGAAGATTTTAAAGCACAAGCTCCAATATGGAAATATGATATTATTAATAATGAAAGAGTGTATGCAAAAGATAGAAGCACCGCAATATATGGTGCTGGAATTTTATCTTGAGAAGTTAGGATATATTAATGAGGATAGATTTACATAATCATACAATATTATGCAATCACGCAACAGGAACGGTTGATGAATATATACAAAGAGCAATTGAATTAGGAATTGATGAATATGGTTTTTCTGATCATGCTCCTATGAATTTTGATCCAAAATATAGAATGGATATCTCTCAAAAAAATTTATATGAAAATTGGGTTATAGATGCAAGAGAGAAATATAAAAATCAAATAAAAATTTTATTAGGATATGAAGTTGATTATTTAGATGGATACATTTTAGATGAAATTTTAAAATCAGAAGTTGATTATTTGATAGGTTCAGTGCATTTCTTAAAAAATAAAAATGAGATGTGGGGATTTGATAATCCAGAATTTATTGGTATTTATGAATCTAAAGATATTGATACAATTTGGATAGAGTATTTTGATGCAATTAAATCTATGGCTAAGACAGGTTTATTTGATATTGTTGGACATTTTGACTTAATAAAAGTATTTAAGTTTTTGCCTAAAAAGGATATTAGACTTATTGCTAAAGATGCATTAATAGAAATTAAAAAATCAAATATGGTTTTAGAGATAAATCCAGCAGGTTTACGAAAACCTATAAAAGAGACATATCCTTCAAAGCAATTATTAGAATTAGCTTTTGAAATGGGAATAAATATTACTTTTGGTTCTGATGCACACAATATTGAACAAATTGGGTTTATGTATGAAGAAACAGTACATCTTGCTAAAGAAATAGGCTTTAAAAATTGTGTCAGTTTTGAAAAAAGAGATAGAAAAGAAATATTACTATAAAAACATAGGGTATATTATTTTTAGCTATGTTGTATAAAAAATAGACAGTTGTTTTATTTTATTTTATAGTAATTTTGGTAAAATGTTATAAATAATTTTGAAGGAGTTAAACCTATGGGGAAGTTTGTTAATAATACTGAAGAGTTTTTTGTATATTGTAAAGAAAATGAAGTTAAATTTGTAGATTTCAGATTCACAGATATGAAAGGTATGTGGCACCATGTTACATATATGATGAGTGCTGTAAGTGCTGCTCAATTAGATAATGGTATGCCTTTTGATGGTTCATCAATTGATGCATGGCAACCAATTCATAGATCAGATATGCTATTAAAACCAGATGTTGGAACTGCATTTTTAGATCCATTTACTGCTGATTCAACAATCATTGTATTTTGTGATGTTTATGATATTTACAAAGGTGAAATGTATGAAAAATGTCCAAGATCTATTGCTAAAAAAGCATTAACTTTCTTAAGTGAATCAGGTGTTGGAGATGTTGCATACTTTGAGCCAGAAAATGAATTTTTCGTTTTCGAAGATGTAAAAATTATTGATAAAGCAAATGAATCATATTATAGAGTTGACTCAGAAGATGGTGAATGGAATGATGCTGCTGATATGGAAGGCGGAAACATGGGTCAC